>NZ_JBEXPG010000020.1:0-134798 GCF_040611935.1 Streptomyces sp. NPDC006512
GTACGCGGGCTTCCGCCCGGCGCACCGAGAGCACGCACCAGACGCCGCAGGGCCGCCCTCCGGGCGACGACGGGAGTTTGACGACAGGCCCTAGGCGCCGCGCAGCAGGTCGCGGATCCGGGTCGTCGTGGCCTCGTCGCGGCCCACGGCGAAGGGGAGCGCGTTGTCCCGGTCCACCCGGAAGGGCACCCCATCGACCGTGCTCTGGGTGCCGCCCGCCTCGCCGACCAGCAGGAGGCCGGCCGCGTGGTCCCACGCCGAGGGCCAGTTGAAGGCCAGGGCGTCCATCTCCCCGCGGGCCACCTTCAGGTACTCCAGACCCGCCGAACCGCAGGGCCGCGAGGAGACCCCGGGCACGTCCAGGCGGCCGAGGATCCGCCGCTCCTCCTCCGTGGTGTACAGCGGGTGGGCGGTGGCCACGCGCAGCACGGCGCCCGGATCGGGCGAACCGCTGTGGATCCGCTCGCCGTTGACGTACGCGCCCTGCCCCCGCACGGCGGTGGCCAGTTCGTCCAGGGCCGGGGCGAAGGTCCAGGAGGCGAGGATCTCCCCGCGCAGGGCCAGCGCGACCAGGGTGCAGAAGGCGGGGTCGCCGTTCACGAACTGCCGGGTGCCGTCCACCGGGTCCACGATCCAGACGGGGGCGTCGGCGCGCAGGGCCCGGTAGACGTCCGGGTCGGCGTGCACGGCCTCCTCGCCGACCACGGCCGAGCCGGGCAGCAGCCGCGTCAGCGAGGCGGTGAGGTGCTCCTCGGCCAGCCGGTCGGCGACGGTGACCAGGTCGTGGGGGCCGCTCTTCTCGTCCACCTCGTGCTCGGCGAGCTGCCGGAACCTCGGCATGATCTCGGCCGCCGCCGCCTTGCGGACGGCCTCTTCGACGGCGGACAGGTCACGGTCCAGGAATTCATCGATCATGCCCCCAGCAAAGCACGCCCCGCCGACGAACCCCAGGCCGGTGCGCGACGCGGGACCGCACACCGGGTGGATTCCCCGTGAATCCCGGCGGCCGGTGCCCCGCGGCGGCCGTGACACCCCGGTGGGGTGTCCGCACCCGGAACCGGCGGGCCCTGACGGGCATGGCGGCGCCGAAACCGGGCAGACGCGCCGTTCCGACGTACACGAGGGATCTGGAGCCGGACATGCGCACCGTTGGGGTCGAGGAAGAGCTGCTGCTGGTCAGCTCGGAGACGGGCGAGGCGCTCGCCCTGGCCGCGCCCGTGCTGGCGGCGTCCCCGCGGGGGGACGACCGTACGGGCCGGGAGGTGTTCGAGAAGGAGCTGGCGAAGGAACAGGTGGAGTTCGCCACGAAACCGGTCTCCTCCATGCCCGACCTCGCGGACGAGATCGTGCGCTGGCGGCGCGAGGCGGCCCGGCGCGCCGGGGAGGCCGGCGCTTCGGTCGCCGCCCTGGCCACCTCTCCGCTGCCCGTCCGGCCGTCGCTCCACCTGGGCGAGCGCTACACGTGGATCGCCGAACAGTTCGGGCTGACCGCGCAGGAGCAGCTCACCAGCGGCTGTCACGTGCACGTGGCGGTGGAGTCCGACGAGGAGGGCGTGGCGGTGCTGGACCGGATCCGCCCGTGGCTGCCGGTCCTGACGGCCCTGAGCGCCAATTCGCCGTTCTGGCAGGGCGAGGACAGCGGCTACGCGAGCTACCGCAGCCGGGTGTGGGACCGCTGGCCCTCCGCGGGGCCGGTCGAGCTGTTCGGCTCGGCCGAGGGGTACCACCGGCGCGTCGAGGACATGGTGGCCACCGGGGTCCTGCGCGACCGGGGCATGGTCTTCTTCGACGCCCGCCTGTCCGCGTCCTACCCGACGGTCGAGATCCGGGTGGCCGACGTCTGCCTGGAGGCGTCCACGACCGTGCTGGTCGCCGCCCTCGTCCGGGGGCTGGTGGAGACCGCGGCCCGGGCCTGGCACGCCGGGGAGGAGCCGGCGCGGCACGGGCTGGACCTGCTGCACCTGGCCTCCTGGCGGGCGGCGCGCTCCGGTCTGGACGGGCCGCTGCTGGATCCGCTGACCATGCGGGAGTCCTCCGCGGAGAAGGTGCTCGCCGCCCTCCTCGCGCACGTGTCGGACGCCCTCGCCGACAGCGGCGACCTCGACGACGTCCGCGACGGGCTGGCCCGGCTGGTGGTGAGCGGGACCGGGGCGTGGCGTCAGCGCGAGATCCTCCGCCGGGAGGGCGGTCTGGAGGCGGTGGTCCGCGAATGCGTGCGCGTCACGGCGGGCGCGGAGTGAGCGGGGCGGCCCGTCCCGGCCGGTTTTTCCCGCTTCGGGTGTGTGGCGGGCGGTGTGCCGGGCACGCTCGGGGGCGACGGAGGGAGGACCGCACGGCGTCGCCCTGACGGCGGGCCCGGACAGCGGGCCGCGGGCGGCGCGGCGGAGAGCGAGCGTACGAGTACCCGAGGGCCGGTTCCGCCGGCCGGAGGAGAGCGATCACATGCAGCGCGGCAGCGACAAGATGAGCCCCTACCGTGACGAACACGCCAAGCAGGAGCTCCGGAGTTACCTGACGTCCGGCCGGCCCGTCCGTACGGCCGAGGGCCGCGAGCCCGAGCCGCCGGCGGACGACGACCCGGCCGTCACCGGCCCGGCCCCGGCCCCGCACCCCACCCGGCCCGGCCCGGACGCCTGACGCCGCCGCGTGGCCCGCACCCCACCCGGGTGCGGGCCACGTGCCCGCCCGGGTCCGGCGCGAGGCCGTACCGGGTGACGTCACGGGCCGGCAGGCGCGGGGTCCGACGGGCTGGGTCCGACGGGCTGGGTCCGACGGGCGCGGTCCGACGGGCGCGGTCCGACGGGCTGGGTCCGACGGGCTGGGTTCGACAGGCTCGGTCCGACGGGCTGGGCCGTCACCCCGGGCACCTGCGCCCCACGCTCCCGCCGCGTCCCGCGCCCGCCGACACCGGGGCCGTCAGGGCCGGTTGACGGCGCGGATCCCGGGCATGGGCGACGTAGGACGCGACCTCAGGGAGGGCCCATGGCCGGATTGCTCGCCAGGATCAAGGAGTTCAGCCGCAGCCCCCAAGGGCGGCGGACCATCGAATCGGCCCGCCGGGCGGCCGCCGACCCGCGCAAGCGCGAACAGGCGCGCGGCCTGCTCGCCCGCCTGCGCCGCAAGCACTGACCCCGGCGCCGGACGGCCCCGCACCGGCCGGGCAACAGCCCGGCCGGTCGCGTCACCCTCCGGCGTCGATGGCGGGCCGGCGCACCTCGATCTCGGCCCCGGTCTGCTTGAACGACTCCGCCGACACCGGAACCAGTACGGCGTCCCGGTGGAAGTCCCGCAGGGTGGTCGACCCACAACTGATCATCGTGGAGATCAGCTTGGTCCGGGTCCGCTCCACGTTGTCGTAGAGGCTGCCGGCGTAGGGCACGTAGCCGTCGACGCCCTCCTCGAACACCATCCGGCCGCCCTGCCCGTACCGGGCCGCGTTCTGTGCCCGCCTCGAACCCTCGCCCCAGTACTCCTTGTACCACTGGCCGCCGATCTGGAGCTTCCGTGACGGGCTCTCGTCGAGCCGGGCGAAGTAGCGGCCGAGCATGATGAAGTCGGCGCCCATCGCCAGCGCCATGGCCATGTGCGAGTCGTTCAGCAGACCGCCGTCACAGCACAGCGGTACGTACACCCCGGTCTCCCGCGCGTACGCGTCGCGCGCTTCGACCACGTCGAGCAGCGCGGAGGCCTGCCCTCGGCCGATGCCCTTCTGCGCCCGCGTGGTGCAGATGGCCCCGCCGCCGATGCCGACCTTGACGAACGCCGCGCCCGCGTCGGCCAGGTAGCGGAAGGCCCGCCCGTCGACGACGTTCCCCGCACCGACGGGAACCTCGTCCCCGAACGCCTCCCGGGTGAACGCGAGGGTCCTCGCCTGGTATTCGGAATAGCCGTCGGAGGAGTCCAGGCACAGGACGTCCGCGCCCGCCTCCACGAGTGCGGGAACGCGGTCCTTGAAGTCCCGGGAGTTGATGCCGGCACCCACGCGCAGACGCTTCGCGCCGTCCACGCTCGCGCGGTGGTACGTCTTGTGGGCCTGGTAGTCCCGCTTGAGGACCAGGGAGACGACCCTGCCGTCTTCGAGCACCGGCAGTACGTCCAGGTGGTGCTGCCAGATCAGCTCGTTCGCCTCGGACAGTGAGGCGGTGGCGGGCGCGGTGACCAGGCCGTCACGGCCCCGCATCCGGTTGCCGGCCGTCTCGGAAGCCCCGTGACGCTCCAGGTGGAAGTCGTCGAGGCTGATGATCCCGAGGAACTCGCCGTCCGCGTCCCCGCTGCGCGTGACCACGGCCACGCCCTGCTCGGCCTCGGACAGTTGCCGGGCGACCTCTCCGAGGGACGTCCGCGGCGCCACGGTGACCTCGCTGGTGCGGAAACCGGCCTTGTGCCGCTTCACCGCCAGCACGTCCGCGGCCTGGTCCTCGATCCGCTGGTTCTGATGGATGAACGACAGCCCGCCGACCTGGGCGAGTGCCACCGCCAGCGCCGGTGACGACACCGCCTGCATGATGGCGCTCACCATGGGCGTGGCGATCCGGATCCCCGGCTCCTCGCCGATCCGGTGCCGCACCAGCGGCGCCCCGAGATCCACGTTGTCCGGCGTGCAGTCTTCCGTGGTCAGGCCCGGGATGAGGAGGTACTCACTCAGCGTGCGAGAGATTTCGGGGAGGATTTTCACGTCGTCTCCAGAACGGAGCCCGTGAACCGGTTCGGGTGAACCGGCGGGGCTCGTGCGGTCAGTACGGATCGTCACCAACCGGGGAGAGCGGGCGCACTCGGCGGGACGGTGCTCGCACGCGCGGTCGCATCGACAGCGGGGGCACTACGGACCCGACCTGCGCGGTGCTGCACAGGCGTTGACTTCCTTGACGCCATGCGAGATGCTACCGCACTTGACGTGTCCATGAGGCGAACCCCCGCGGGGGCCGCGCCGGGTGCGCGGCCCCCGCGGGGGTTGGGCGGCCCTGGGGCCGTCAGCCGTTGAGTGCCGGGATGACGAGCTGTCCGTACGCGTCGATGGTGGCCTCGCGGGCGTCGTGCATGTCGTAGACGGCGAACTGGTCGACGCCCAGGCCGCGCAGGGTGCGGAGCTTCTCGATGTGGGCCTCGGCCGGGCCCAGCAGGCAGAAGCGGTCGACGATCTCGTCGGGGACGAAGTCCGCGGACGGGTTGCCGGCGCGGCCGTGGTGGCTGTAGTCGTAGCCCTGACGGGACTTGACGTACTCGGTCAGCTCGTCCGGGACCATCGAGGAGTGCTCCCCGTACCGGGAGACCAGGTCGGCGACGTGGTTGCCGACCATCCCGCCGAACCAGCGGCACTGGTCGCGGGCGTGCGCGAGGTCGTCTCCGACGTACGCGGGCGCCGCCACGCAGATCGTGATGGCGTCCGGGTCCCGTCCGGCCTCCACGGCGGCCTGCCGCACCGCCTTGATCATCCATTCGGTGAGGTAGGGGTCGGCGAGCTGGAGGATGAACCCGTCCGCCTTCTGCCCGGCCAGCGCGAGCGCCTTCGGCCCGTACGCCGCCATCCAGACGGGCAGCTTCCCCTCCCGGATCCAGGGGATGCGGATCGGATTGCCGTCGACCTCGGCCTCCCGGCCCTCGGCGAGGTCGCGGATGACGTCGATGGCCTCGCCGAGCCGCGCCAGGGTGTTGGGGGCGCGCCCGGCGACCCGCATCGCCGAGTCGCCGCGCCCGATGCCGCAGACGGTGCGGTTGCCGTACATGTCGTTGAGGGTGGCGAAGGTGGAGGCCGTCACCTCCCAGGTGCGGGTGCCCGGGTTGGTGACCATCGGCCCGACGTGCAGCTTCTGCGTGTTCGCCAGGATCTGGCTGTAGATGACGAACGGCTCCTGCCACAGCACCGCCGAGTCGAAGGTCCAGCCGTAGCGGAAGCCGTTGCGCTCGGCGCGCTTCATGAGGCTGACGACCTGGGAGGCGGGCGGGTCGGTCTGGAGGACGAGACCGAAGTCCATGCGGGGACTCTCCTTACAGGTACTGGCAGGTGGAGCGGTGGACGAAGGTCCCGTGACCGGCCCGGCCGGCGTACTCGCGCCGGTCGATGACGAATTCCCCGCGCGAGAGGACCGTGTCAACGCGTCCGGTGATCCGCCTGCCCTCGTACGCCGAGTAGTCCACGTTCATGTGGTGCGTCTCGGCGGAGATGATCTGCTCGGCGTGCGGATCGTAGAGGACGATGTCGGCGTCGGAACCCGGCGCGATCGTGCCCTTCTGCGGGTAGAGGCCGAACATCCGGGCCGGGGTCGCGCAGGCGATCTCGATCCAGCGTCGGCGGCTGATGTGCCCGTCCAGGACGGCCTGATGGAGGAGGTCCATCCGGTTCTCCACCCCCGGCAGCCCGTTGGGGATCTTCGAGAAGTCCCCGCGGCCCAGCTCCTTCTGGCCGCGGAAGCAGAACGGGCAGTGGTCGGTGGAGACCACCTGGAGGTCGTTGGTCCGCAGGCCCCGCCACAGCGCCGCCTGGTGCTCGCGCGGGCGCAGCGGCGTGGAGCAGACGTACTTGGCGCCCTGGAAGTCGGGCTCCGCCAGGTTGTCGGTGGACAGGAACAGGTACTGCGGGCAGGTCTCCCCGAAGACGGGCAGGCCCTTGTCGCGGGCGGCGGCCAGTTCGGCCACCGCCTCCTCCGCCGAGACGTGGACGACGTACAGGGGGGAACCGGCGACCCGGGCCAGCTGGATCGCCCGGTGGGTGGCCTCTGCCTCCAGGAGGACCTTGCGGACCTCGCCGTGGTGGCGGGGGTCGGTCTCCCCGCGCGCCAGGGCCTGTTCGACGAGGACGTCGATGGCGATGCCGTTCTCGGCGTGCATCATGATCAGCCCGCCGTTGCCGGAGGCCCGCTGCATGGCGCGCAGGATCTGCCCGTCGTCGCTGTAGAAGACGCCGGGGTAGGCCATGAACAGCTTGAAGGAGGTGACGCCCTCGCCCACGAGGTGGTCCATCTCCTTGAGGGTGCCCTCGTTGACGTCCGAGAGGATCATGTGGAAGGCGTAGTCGATCGCGCAGTTGCCGTCGGCCTTGGCGTACCAGGTGTCGAGGCCCTCGCGCAGGGAGCGGCCCACGCCCTGCACGGCGAAGTCGACGATGGTGGTGGTGCCGCCCCAGGCCGCGGCGCGGGTTCCGGTCTCGAAGGTGTCCGAGGCCGCGGTGCCGCCGAAGGGGAGTTCCATGTGGGTGTGCGCGTCGACGCCGCCCGGGATGACGTACTTCCCGGACGCGTCGATCGTGCGGTCGGCCGTCCACGCCCGGGCCGCGGCCGAGCCGTGTGCGGCGAGCGCCGCCACCCGGCCGTCCTCGACGAGGACGTCCGCGTGGAGCTCGTCGGCGGCGGTGACGACCAGCCCGCCGCGGATCAGGGTGCGGATGCTCATGTGGATCCCCTTACGTGATGCTGCGGAGCGCCTGTTCGAGGATGTCGGCGCCCTCTTCCGCCTCGGCGACGGTGAGGGACAGCGGCGGCGCGATGCGCAGCACGCTGGTGTCGTGGCCGCCGCCCTTGCCGAGGAGCAGTCCGCCCGCGCGGGCGGCCTCCAGGACGGCCGCTGCGGCGGCCGGGTCGGCCCGGTCGGTGCCGGGTTCCGTCAGTTCCAGTCCGGCCATCAGGCCCCGGCCGCGGACCTCCCGTACGGCGGGCACGTGGGCGGCGACGGCGCGCAGCCGCTCCAGGAGCAGGCCGCCGACGCGGCGGGCGTTGCCCTGGAGGTCGTGTTCCAGCAGGTAGGAGAGGTTCGCGAGGCCGGCTGCCATGGTGACCGGGGAGCCGCCGAAGGTGGAGATGGAGTTGGAGTCCAGGCAGTTCATCACCTCGGCGCGGGCGACGACCCCGCCGATGGACATGCCGTTGCCGATGCCCTTGGCGAAGGTGAGGATGTCGGGCGGGCCGTTCTGCCCGTGTGCCTGCCAGCCCCAGAAGTGCTCGCCGGTACGGCCCCAGCCGGTCTGCACCTCGTCGCTGATCCACAGGATGCCGTGGCGGTCGAGGACCTCGCGGAAGTCCCCGTACAGGCCGTCGGGCGGGGAGGTGAAGCCGCCGACGCCCTGGACGGGCTCGGCGATGAGCGCGGCCACTCCCCCGCGGGCCTGTCCGAGCACGTCCTCCAGGTCCGCTACGGCGGCGGCGGTGAACTCGGCGTCGGGCAGGGCCGCGAAGGGGCCGCGGGAGCGGACGGCGCCGTGCACGTAGTACGTCTGGAGCGGCGAGAGGCTGGTCGGGGACCAGCCCCGGTTGCCGGTGACGGAGACGGTGGAGAAGGACCGGCCGTGGTAGCTGTTGCGCATCGCCAGGATCTGGTTGGAGCGGCGGTACGTCGTCGCGAGCAGCAGGGCGGTGTCGTTGGCCTCGGTGCCGGAGGTGGTGAAGAAGACCCGGGCGTCGGGGATGCCGGACAGTGCGGCGACCCGTTCGGCCAGCTCGATCATCGGCCGGTTGAGGTACAGGGTGGAGGAGTGGATGATCCGGCCGGCTTGTTCGGAGACGGCCTTGGTGACCTCGGGCAGGGCGTGGGCGGTCATCGTGGTGAGGATGCCGCCGAAGAAGTCGAGGTAGCGGTTGCCGTCGGCGTCCCAGACGTGGCGGCCCTCGCCGTGGGTGAGCTCGATGGGGCGGTCGTAGTAGAGCGCGAGCCAGTCGGGCAGGACGGTGCGGTGGCGGCTGTGCAGGGGAATGGGGTTGGTCACGGCTGTACGAGCCCTCCGTAGGCGTCGGGGCGGCGGTCGCGGTAGAAGGCCCACTGGTCGCGGACCTCCTTGATCAGGCCGAAGTCGAGGTCGCGGACGAGGAGTTCCTCCTCCTTGTCGCTGGCCACCTCGCCGACGAACTTGCCGCGGGGGTCGACGAAGTAGCTGGTGCCGTAGAAGTCGTTGTCGCCGTACTCCTCCCGGCCGACGCGGTTGATCGCGGCGACGAAGTACTCGTTGGCGACGGCGGAGGCGGGCTGTTCCAGCTGCCACAGGTGCGCGGAGAGCCCGCGGTGGGTGGCGGACGGGTTGAAGACCAGCTGGGCCCCGGCCAGGCCCAGGGCGCGCCAGCCCTCGGGGAAGTGGCGGTCGTAGCAGATGTAGACGCCGACCTTGCCGACGGCGGTGTCGAAGACGGGCCAGCCGAGGTTGCCCGGGCGGAAGTAGTACTTCTCCCAGAACCCCTTGACCTGGGGGATGTGGTGCTTGCGGTACTTGCCGAGGTAGCTGCCGTCGGCGTCGATGACGGCCGCGGTGTTGTAGTAGAAGCCCTCGGATTCCAGCTCGAAGACCGGTACGACGACCACCATGCCGGTCTCGCGGGCCAGTTCCTGCATGCGGCGGACGGTCGGTCCGTCGGGGACGGCCTCGGCCCAGCGGTAGTGCTCGGGTTCCTGGACCTGGCAGAAGTACGGGGCGTTGAACACCTCCTGGAAGCCGATGATCTTCGCACCCTGGGCAGCCGCCGCGCGGGCGTGCTCCTCGTGTTTGGCGATCATCGACTCGGTGTCTCCGGTCCAGGTGGCCTGGACGAGTGCGGCGCGGACGACTTGGGCCATGAGCTGCTCCTCGCGACGGGAACGCCGACTTCTACGCACGTAGACGGGGTGCGTAGGGAGTCGAAGGTAGGCCGCGTCACAGCCCGGGGCAAGACCGCCGTGCGCAGTTGGAGTAGTCGATCAAGTTACGTCTCCACGCGGTCGATTACGGTCGGCAGGCGGGCGCTTCAGGCCTCCGGGATCCCGGCCACGCGCAGGGCGTGCGACAGGTCGCGGTGCCGGGTACCGGGCTGGGAGCGGGCGGCCCGGAGCAGCCGGGGGGCGAACCAGTGCGGGTCCCGGCGGGCGAGCGCGGCGGCCTCCTCCGCGGTGCGCAGGCCCACGAAGGCCCCGAGCAGGGCGTGGGCCTCCCGCTCCCGGCCGGCGGCGCCCAGGGCGAGCGCGGCGTCGGCCACCTCGGCCGCGGGGCGGGCCACGCCCTGGCGCAGCAGGCGTCCGCAGTCGGTGTCGCGGCCCGCGTCCGCGAGCGCGGCGGCGGCCTCGGCGAGCCGGCCGGGCGGGAGCGAGGCCGCCTCCCAGAGCAGGGTGGCCCAGTCGGCGGCGAGCCCGGCGCCGGCGAGTCCGGCGGCGAGGGCGGGCAGGAGCCGGGCGGGCCAGGCGGCGGCCTCGCACAGCAGGGCGTGCGCCTCGCCGCCCCGGCCGCGTGCGCGCAGGTCGAGGAGCCGGGCGACGAAGGCGGCGACCTCCGGCGCGGGGGTGCGGGGTGCCGGTTCCGGTGCCCCGGGGGCGGGTTTCGGCCGGTCCGGCGTCCCGGGGGCGGTGACCGGCCGGGCGCCGAAGCGGGCGCCCCGGGGCGCCGACGCGGCGGGCTCCGTCTCCGTTCCCGGCGGCAGGACGGACACCGGGTCGGGCCCGGCCGTGGCACCGGCGTACCGGGCCCCTCCGGCCCGCCGCCCGCCACCGCGCAACCACCGCCCCTCGGCCCGCGCGACGGGGGGCTGGGCGGGGGCGGACCCGGGGCCGCCGGGCGCCGGGGCTCCGGGGTCCGCCGGGGGGACCGGCGGCGCGACCGGCCCGGCGTGCCCCTGCGGTCCGGGGTCCGCCGACGGGCCGGGCCAGGCCGGGGACGCCGGCGGGGCCGGCGGTGCGGGCGGCGGCAGGGGGGCCGGAGGGGCTTCGCGCTGGCGGGGTACGGACGGGAGGGGCCCCACGGCAGGGCCGGTGGGGGCGGGGTCCGCGGGGGCCGGGCGCGGCGCGGTGCGGAGCGCGTGCAGGCGGGCCGTCAGGTCGGCGTGGCGGGCGGCCGCGCGCGCGGCGTCGTCCCGGGTCCAGGACAGCTCCCGGGACAGGGCGGCCGCCTCCCCCGGGTCGGCCACGGCGCCGAGCCGCGCGGTCAGGGTCCGTACCGCCGCCTCCGACGCGGCCCGCTGGCCGGCCGCCGCCGCGAGCAGGGCGGGCAACTCCCGTGCCCCGTCCGGGGTCCCGTCCAGGGCTGCGGCCGCCGCGGCCCTCAGCCGGGCCGCGTACACCGCCTCGTGCGCCGCCGGTTCGGCGCCCGCCGCGCCCGCAAGGTCGGCGAGCAGGGAGTCCAGTACGTCCCACGGCGGGACCGCGACCCCGTCCAGGCAGGCCCGCATCCCCTCGGGGTCCCGCCGCAGGAACTCCCCGTACCAGCCCGCCCCGGGATCCAGCCTGCTCGTCAACGCCCGCAGGTAGTCCGCGAGTTGCCCGATCACCAGTGAAGTCGGCGTCTCCATGACCGCATTGGATCCCACCCGTGTTACGGGCGGGCTACGGGAGTCTCAAAGCTTGACGGCGATCCCGGTGTGCGGCCGCTTCCCGCGCCGCGCCAGGGTGGCGGGTACGTCCACCATCCAGAACTGCCAGGTGTACTTTCGCGTCATCAGCCGGCGCACCCGCTTCAGCCCCTCCCCGTCGAGCAGCCGCGCCCGGCCCTCCAGGACGGGGGCGCCCTCCACGACGCGCCCGCGCACGTCGCAGGCCACGACGGTGACCCGCCCGTCGTTGCGGATGCGCCGGACCTTCCAGGAGTCGCTGCGGGTCCACACGTACAGCTCGCCGCCGTCGGCGACGGCCCAGACGGGGGTCGCGACGGGGGTGCCGTCCTTGCGGAAGGTGGTGAGGCTCACGTACCGGGCCCGGCCCAGCTCTTCAAGGGTCATGGAGGGAGCCTAGAGGGTGGCCGGAAGGGGGCCGGCGGACCGGCAATTCCCACCCCAACAGCCTTGCGGATCAAGACGTTCACAATGCCGGAATTGTTAATTCCATGTCACTCGGCCCACACACCGCGGCCCCGCGCAACGGAACGCCCCCGCACCGGCGGTGGGGTCTTCGTTATTCAGCCGTGATCCGGAGTCGTGCAACCATTTCCTGGTACATCTTGTTCGTCCCGGCCCCCGATTCCTCCCCGAAACGCGGGTTATCCTGATTGTGATCGAATATGCGTCCGCTGTGTAGGCCGGGTGTCTCTGGGGCCTTCGCGGCCTCGGTCGCCCGGGGGCCTGGGGGGGTCTGGAAATGAGTGCGACGGAAGCTGCCCGCACGGGCGGTGGAAACGGCATCGGGAGCGGTACCGGCAACGGCGGCGGGACCCTTGTCAGGACGGCCGGCAGCCGGTCCCGGCGCGGCACCCGGAGGCGGGGCAGACCGGTGCCGTCCGGCACCGCCGCGCACCACGGACTGCTGCCCCAGCCGCCGGACGACGTCGAGAAGTATTCCTATGCCCGCCGGCACCTGTGGGTGCTGACTTTCGGGTCCCTCCTCAGCTTCGCCTGCCTCGCGGCCAGCCAGTTCCTGTTCACGAAATCCAGCCCGTGGTTCTGGCTGGCATTGCCCCCGCTGGCATTCGTGACGGCGGACTATCTCATCTCGCTGTACCTCGACGGCTTCAGCAAGGACTTCGACATCAAGGCCCACCGCCGCATGGTGCGCCGCTGGCGGCCCGCCGTCCGGCCGAGCGTCGACGTGTACCTGCCGGTGTGCGGCGAGCCCATCGAGGTGCTCCACAACACCTGGGTCCACGTCCGCCGCCTCGCCGCCTCCTACGAGGGCGAGGTCGTCGCGTACGTCCTCGACGACGCGGCGGACCCGGAGGTCGGGGCGATGGCCCGCGACTTCGGCTTCACCTACGTCGTCCGCCCCAACCGCGGCTGGTTCAAGAAGGCCGGCAACCTGCACCACGCCTTCGCGATGACCCGCGGCGAACACATCCTGATCCTCGACGCCGACTTCGCGCCGCGCGCCGACCTCCTCGACGAGCTGCTCCCGCACATGGACGACGACGAGCGGATCGGCATCGTCCAGTCCCCCCAGTTCTTCCGCATCACCGACCGGCAGAACTGGATCGAGCGCGGCGCCGGCGCCGTCCAGGAGCAGTTCTACCGGTCCGTCCAGACCTCCCGGGAGGACAAGGACGGGTCCATCTGCGTGGGCTCGTGCGCCGTCTACCGGCGGGCCGCCCTGGAGGAGATCGGCGGGATCTCGCTGATCGAGCACTCCGAGGACATGTACACCGGCTTCGACCTGCGGGCCCTGGGCTGGAAGCTGCGCTACGTGCCGCTCGCCCTGTCCGCCGGTGTCTGCCCCGACTCCGCGGGCGCCTTCCACAACCAGCAGTACCGCTGGTGCATGGGCTCGCTGTCCCTGCTCACCAGCAAGAAGTTCTGGGACATGCCCATGCGCTTCAAGACGCGCCTGTGCTACGTCTCCGGCTTCCTCTACTACCTCCAGACCGCTCTGGCCACCTTCATCGCCCCGCTCATCCCGCTCGCCCTGCTGGTCCTCAAGCCCGACCTGCTGCGCGCCGAGGCCAGCGTCCTCGTCCTGCCCAGCATCGCGTACGTCACCCTCGTGCTGCCGCTCTGGCACCGGGCCCCGTACCGGCTGGAGGCCTGGTCCACCCGGCTCATGTACGGCTGGTCGCACACCTTCGCCGTCTGGGACGTGCTGCGCGGCCGCGAGATGGGCTGGAAGCCCACCGGATCCGACGGCGCCAAGAAGAACGGCATGCGCCGCTACTGGATCGGCATGATCGGCTGGACCGGCGGCACCGCCGTGCTCTGGCTGGTGCTGGCGGCCTGGCGGATGCTCACGATGTATCCGCCGGACTTCGCCCTCATGCTCGCCGCAGGCATCTTCTACGCGACCATCGTCGGCCGCGTCCTCGTTCAGCCCCGCGCCCAGGAGTCCCACGCGTGACCATCTCCCTCCGCCGCTGCCTCACGGCCGCGGTCCTCGCCGGCTCCCTGCTCGCGGGCACCGTCGGCTGCAACACCTTCTCCTCCTCCGGGCGGGACGAGTACAAGATGAGCGCGGGTGACTCCGGCTCCGGCGCGGGCTCCCGGACCTCCGCCGCGCCCGCGCTGCCCTACGACGTACGGCCGCTCCTCCAGCCGAAGAACAAGTACCTCGGCCTGGCCGCCGACGGCGCGCCCGAGTCGATGAAGCCCGTCGAGAAGTTCGCCTCCGACGCCGGCAAGAAGCCGAACGTCATCGAGTTCTACTCGGCCTGGGGCGACCAGTACGAGACGAAGCTCGTCCGCAACGCCTGGGAGTACGGCGCCGTGCCGTTCATCGCCTGGGAGCCGATGAAGAAGAGCCTCGCCGACATCTCCTCCGGCCGCGAGGACGGGTACATCCGCGCGTACGCGCGCTCCGTGCGGGAGACGAACCTGCCCGTCGCCCTCAGCTTCGCGCACGAGATGAACGGCCACTGGTACCCCTGGGGCACCAAGAACGCCACCCCGCAGCAGTTCGTCGAGGCGTACAAGCACGTCCACGACGTCTTCCAGCAGGAGGGCGCCACCCAGGTCATCTGGGTCTGGAGCCCCAACGTGATCAACCCGATGCCGACCGTGCGGCTCCAGCCGTACTGGCCCGGGGACAACTACGTCGACTGGGTCGGCGTCGTCGGCTACTACGGCAAGGCCGGCCCGGCCACGTACGAGACCCTGTACGGCCCTACGATGACGGAGATCCGGCGCTTCACGCAGAAGCCGTTCCTCATCGCCGAGACGGCGGCCGAGTCGGGCACCCGCAAGAGCGCGGACATCGCCGACCTCTTCCAGGGCACCCTCAAGCGCGACGACGTCATCGGCTTCATCTGGTTCGACTTCGACAAGGAAGCGGACTGGCGCATCACCAGCACCCCGGAAGCGGCCCGTTCCTTCAGGAAGCAGGCGGAGAACCCGCGCTTCGGATTCGACGTGAAGAAGCCGTGACCGAGCACCCGAGACGCCCCCGCTGGGCCCACGACCCGTACCCCGGGGAAGAACCCCGCCCGTACGCCCCCGCGGATCCGTACGCGGCGGCGGACACCTACGCCGCCGACCCGTACGCCGCCGCGGATCCCTACGCCCCGTCCGGACTGTACGCCGCCGCGGATCCGTACGCCCCGTCCGGACCGTACGCCGCCGCGGAACCCGAACCGGAGGCGCCGGTCGGCCGCGTGCCCGCCCAGGCCGGCGCGCCCGAGGCGGAGCGGGCCGAGCCCGGGTACCGCCTGCCCGAGACCCCGGAGTCCGCCTGGTCACTGGACTCCCGCCGCAGCACCCTGCTCGGCCGGGGCCTGCTGCTCTGCGTCCTGCTCGTCCAGGCCGGCCTGTCCCTGCGGCTGCGCGGCACGGCCTTCCAGGACGAGGCCCTGTACATCGCGGCCGGCCACTACGAGCTGGCGAACCTGCGGGACGGCACCCCGCTGCCGGTGGACTTCGCCGCGTACTTCTCCGGCCACCCGAAGCTGTACCCGGTGCTCGCCGCCGCGGTGGACACCCACTTCGGGCTCACCGGGGTCCGGCTGGTCAGCCTGCTGTTCATGCTGGGCGCGACCACCCTCCTCTACGCCCTGACCCACCGCATGTTCAACGTCCGGGCGGCGATCGGCGCGGCCGCGCTGTTCTCCGTCGTCCAGGCGACGATGATCCTCGGCAACTTCGCCACCTACGACGCCGCCGCGGTCTTCCTGCTGGCCCTGTCCGCGTGGGCGGTGGTCCGCACCGGCCGGATGAACGCCCTGGCGGTGCTCCTCGCGGCGCCGCCGGCCGCCCTGGCCTTCGGCGTGAAGTACGCGTCGGGCCTGTACCTGCCGACGCTCGTGGTGCTGGCGGTCCTGACCGCCTACCGGCACCGCGGCGTCAGGGCACTGGGCCGCGGCGCGGTGCTGGGAGCGGGCGTGGCGGCCCTGCTCGGCGCGGGCTACGTCCTCTCCGGACCGCTCGGCGGCATCAGCGGCACGACCACGGACCGGGCCAAGGGCACGGACTCCGCGTTCACCCTCCTCCAGCACAGCGCCGAATGGGGCGGGCTGCTCTTCCTGGCGGCGCTCGGCGGGTCCGTCGCGTACACGGTGCGCGCCCGCATGGGCGAGATGCCCTGGGTGCCCGGGACGACCCCGGGCCGGCTGCGCCGGGCCTCGCTGGGCCTGCTACTGACGGGCACGGCGCTGCTGGCGCCCGCCTACCAGGTCCACCTCCAGACGGAGGTCTCGCTCTACAAGCACGTCGGCTTCGGCCTGCTGTTCGCGGCGCCGATGGCCGGCCTGGGCATGGCCCGCCTGGTCGGGCCGCACTTCCGGCACCCGCAGCTCGGCATCATGCTCTACGTCGCGACGCTGACCTTCGGGATGGTGCAGGCGCAGCAGTACTACAGCTTCCCGGACTCGCGGGCGATGACGCAGTTCCTGCGCACGGTGGTGGACGACAAGGGCGTCTACCTCGCGGAGGAGCAGGAGGTGCCGGGCTACTACCTGCGCGACGTCACCGACTGGGGCCAGTGGCAGAACACCTACGTCATGGACTACAAGGGCAAGAGCGGACCGGAGGCGTTCCGCGCCGCCGTCCTCGACGGCCACTTCCACGCGATCGTGCTGCACGGCGGGGTGACGCCCCAGACCGCCGCGGTCGTCGAGGAGGCCCTGCGCGGCAATTCCCGCTACCGGCTCGCGGCCGTGCTCCCCTTCACCACGAGCAGCGGCGAGCACGACTACCGAATCTGGGTCAGACGATGAGCCTGCACGCCCCCGCCCAGCCGGGGACGCCGACCGAGCGCACGGACGCGCCCGCGCACGGGGCGGCCCTCGGTCGGACCCCGGGCCGGGACCGGATCCTGTCCGCCGTCCTGTTCCTGCTGCCCGCCGCGGTCGCCTCGGCCTCCATCTGGAACGGGATCGGCGGCCGCCAGCTGTGGCGCGACGAGCACGCCACCTGGTGGGCCGCCACCCTGTCCTTCGGTGAACTCGGTTCGCTGATCCGCAGCATCGACGTGGTCTTCACCCCGTACTACGTGCTGATGCACCTGTGGGTGGGCGTGGCGGGCGACTCCGCGACCGCCCTGCGCGTCCCCGGGGCACTGGCCATGGCCGCCGCCGCGGGTCTGCTCGCGCTGCTCGGCCGCCGGATGTTCACCCCGCAGGTGGGGCTGCTGGCGGGGCTGGCCTTCGCCGTCGTCCCGGCCGTCACCCGGTACGGGCAGGAGGTCCGCCCGTACGCCTTCGCGGTCGCCGCCGTGCTGCTGTCCACGCTGCTGCTCGTACGGGCCCTGGAGCAGCCGACCTTCAGGGTGTGGGTCGGCTACACCCTGTCGATACCGCTGGTCGGCTGGAGCCACCTGGCCTCGCTGGCCGTGCTCGCCCCGCACCTGATCCTGGTCGTGCGGGCGCGTCGGGCCGGCGACCGGATCGTGGGCTGGGCCTACGCCGCGGCCGGGATCCTGGGGCTGTGCTTCGTCCTGCCGATGGTCGCCTCCGGTGCCGGGCAGAGCGGTCAGATCGCCTGGAACAACCCGGGGGTCAAGGACCTGCTGGAGTTCCCCGCTCACCTCTTCGGGTCCTGGGCGGTCGCGGTCCCGGTGATGGTGCTGGGCCTGATCGGCCTGTGCTTCACGGGGCGGCGGGCCCTGCCGCTCGCCCTGTGGATCGTGCTGCCCCCGGTGGCCACCTTCGTGACGGCCGCCCAGCTGCACCTGTTCCTGCCGCGCTACCTGTTCTTCACGGCGCCCGCGTGGGTGCTGCTCGCCTCGGTGGCGGTGTGCCGGATCACGGGCCGGGTCGCCCGGCCCCCGGCGGCGGAGCCGGGGGCGTCCGTACCGGGCACGGCTGCCCGGGTGGGCGGCTGGGTGCTGGTGGCGGCCGCGGCCGGCGGGCTCGCCTTCCAGGCGCTGCCGGGCATCGAGGCGGCCCGCGGCCCGGTCGCCGGCGAACCCGACTTCCGGGGGGCCGCGGGCATCGTCCGCGCGGGCCAGCGGGAGCGGGACGGCATCGTGTTCGCGGGCGAGCTCGCCGAGCGGCGGGCCCTGGCGTACGAGCTCCGCGACGACCGGGCCCGGCCCGCCGACGTGCTGATGGACCGCACGCCCCAGGAACTGGGCTCGTTCGGCGCGCTGGAGTGCCCGGAGCCCGCCAGCTGCCTGTCCGGGGCGGACCGGTTGTGGCTGGTGTCGACCTCGCCGGATCCCGGCGAACCGTTCACCGGCATGCCGGAGCGGACCGCGCGGGCGATCCGCGCGGAGTTCAAGGTCGTCCGCACGGACGGGCTGGACTCCGTACGGGTCCTGCTGCTGGAGCGGATCCCCGAGGCCGCCAAGTCCCGCGGCGACGACGCCGCGACCCGCAAGGTCCACTCCTGAGGCCCTGGGCGTCTCCCTCGGCGGAAACGGCTCAGCGTGTGGAGACGCCCCGGTGTGGGAGGACCGCGTCGCCCGGCTCGTGGGCGCGGGTGTGGTCGTCGGGGGCGGAGCAGGCCGCGAGCAGCAGCCCGCCCGCGAGGAGGGCGCCGAGGAGTCCGAGACCGAGCCGCTGGGACGCGTTGGCGGTGGACGTGGCGGTGGACAGGGCGGTGGCCGTGGTCATGGTGTGAGCTGCGTTCGTCTCGGGGGCCGCGTGCGTTGCCTTCGTTGCGTTCGTTGCTGACACGCCTTCACGCTTGCCCCGCGGTCCGGGGGTCGCACCGCCGATTGGTCCGATCGGCCGCCGGACACTCCCGGGGCGGGCGGCGGTCCCGGGTCGGGGTCTGTCGGACCATCACACCGGGCGCGTACGGTGCCGGAGTCGGTGTCCCGTCGGAATGAGGCTCTGATGGCCGGGATGGCAGCGCACGTGTGCGGTGACTGCGAGCACGAACGGGGCGTTCACGTCCCCTCGCTGGGCCGGTGCCTCGGCCTCCGGGACGGCCCGCCCTGCGGCTGCCGGCTGTTCCGGCGCGCGGACGAGCCCGCGCCTCCCGGGTGGGAGGCGACGGAGTCGGAGCCGGCGGATCCGTCGTGCGCGGAGTGCCGCTCGCCGTTCGGTGTGTGCCGGTGCGAGTCCTGGTGGGAGCGGCAGCGGTCGCCGTTCGCACCCTGCGGGGGCTGAGCCGGTGAGCGGGGGCGACTGGTTCCTGCTGTGCTTCGCCACCGCGCCGCTCGCCCTGTTCGCGATCGGCCTCACCCTCGCCACCGTCTTCGGGCGCCCGGAGGCGGCCCCGTGCGAGGGCTGTACCCACGGTTTCGAGGAGCACGGGCCGGGCCGCTGTACGGGTGACGGCGGTGGGTGCCGGTGCACCGGTTACCGGCCGGAGTGGGAGCACGGACCGGAACGGCCGCCCATCGGGTGCGGGGGCTGAGGTCCGGGCGGGAGCGACGGGGGCGTCAGGCGGGTACGAGGGCGCAGCGCCGCATCACGTCGTCGAGGGACAGTCCGAGGGCTCCGGCGAGGGCGGCGACCGTGAAGAAGGCGGGTGTGGGCGCCCGGCCGGTCTCGATCTTGCGGAGGGTCTCGGCGGAGAGTCCGGCGCCCGCCGCGACCTCGACCATGCTGCGCGCGCCGCGGGCCTCACGGAGCAGGGCGCCCAGGCGCTCGCCGCGTTCGCGCTCTTCGGGTGTCAAAGGGGTGCGGACCATGCGCCCATCATACCCCCGGACCCCCATTACTATCCCGGTAAAGTTATACCGGTATAGTTATTGGCATGGTGAAACTGAAGACGGACCAGTCGATCGACGAGATGCGCGAAGCCGGCCGGGTGGTCGCCCACGCCCTGGCGGCCGTCCGGGAAGTGGCCGCGGTCGGGGTGTCCCTGCTGGAACTGGACCTGGCGGCGCGCGAAGTGCTCCGCGCGGCCGGTGCTTCCTCGCCCTTCCTCGGATACCGGCCGCAGTTCGCGCCCGTGCCGTTCCCGGCGGTGCTGTGCGCCTCGGTCAACGACGCGATCGTGCACGGCATCCCCGACGGCTACCGGCTGCGCGACGGCGACCTCGTCAGCATCGACTGCGGGGCGAAGCTCGGCGGCTGGGCCGGCGACGCGGCCGTCAGCTTCACGGTCGGCCGGGCCCGGCCCGCCGACCTGAGGCTGATCGAGACCGCCGAGGCGGCCCTCGCCGCGGGCATCGCCGCCGCCGTGCCGGGGAACCGGATCGGCGACATCGCCCACGCCATCGGCCGCGTCTGCCGCGGCGCCGGGTACGGCATCCCCGACGGCTTCGGCGGGCACGGCATTGGCCGCAGCATGCACGAGGACCCGGGCGTGCCGAACGAGGGCCCGGCGGGGCGCGGCATGAAGCTGCGCCCCGGCCTGGTCCTCGCCATCGAGCCGATGCTGACCGCCGGTGGCACCGACGACTACACCTGCGACCCCGACGGCTGGACCCTGCGCACCGTCGACGGCAGCCGCGCCGCGCACGCGGAGCACACGGTCGCCATCACCGCCTCCGGCCCGAGGATCCTCACCGCCCCGTAGCCCGCCCGGCGGGCCCTACGGCCTGCCGTGCGGGTGGACGACCATCGCGGAGCCGCCGCCCCGGCGGGTGGTTTCGGCCGCCGCGAGCCAGCGGCCGTCCGGGAGGCGCTGGACGCCCGTGGCGGCGCCGATCTCGGGGTTCTGCCGGAAGCCCTGGCCGAGGGCCTCCAGTTCGGTGCGGAGCGGGCTGTCCCACAGACCCGGTTCCAGCTCGGTGGTGGTCTGGTTGCGCTGGCTGGCGCGCGGGGCCGCGATGGCGTCGACCAGCGGCAGGCCCCGGTCGAGGTGGCCGAGGAGGGTCTGGAGGACGGTGGTGATGATGGTGGCGCCGCCCGGGGAGCCGACCGCCAGCACCGGACGCCCGTGCTCCAGCACGATGGTCGGGGACATGGAGGAGCGCGGCCGCTTGCCGGGGCCGGGCAGGTTCGGGTCCGGGACTCCGGGGGCGGCCGGGGCGAAGGAGAAGTCCGTCAGCTCGTTGTTGAGCAGGAAGCCGCGGCCCGGGACGGTGATCGCGCTGCCCCCGGTGGACTCGATGGTCAGGGTGTAGGACACCACGTTGCCCCAGCGGTCGGCGACCGTCAGGTGCGTGGTGTTCTCCCCCTCGTACGTGGTCGGGGCGGCCTGGCCGGCGGTGGCGCACGGCACCGGCCGACGCGGGTCGCCGGGGGCCAGCGGGCTGGTCAGCGCCCGGTCCGGCCGGACGAGGCAGGCGCGCGAGTCGGCGAAGCGCTGCGAGAGCAGGCCGCGGGTCGGAACGTCCTCGGCGGCCGGGTCGCCCACCCAGCGCCCCCGGTCGGCGAAGGAGATCCGCGAGGCCTCGATGAAGCGGTGCAGGTACTGGGTCTCGGAGAGCTTCGAGACGTCGGTGCGCTCCAGGATGTTCAGGGCCTCGCCGACGGTGGTGCCGCCGGAGGAGGAGGGGGCCATCCCGTACACGTCGAGGCCGCGGTAGCTCACCTGGGTCGGGGCCTGCCGCTTCGTGCCGTACGCGCGCAGGTCGGCGGTGGTCAGGTCACCCGGGCGGACGTTGCGGGTGGCGGCCGGGTCGACCGGGGGCTTGCGGACGGCCCGGACGATGTCCTCGGCGATCGGGCCCCGGTAGAGGGCTCCCGTCCCCTTGCGGGCCAGCTCGGCGTACGTGGCGGCCAGACCGGGGTTCTTGAAGGTGGAGCCGACCACCGGCAGCTCCCCGCCGGGCAGGAACAGCTCGCGGGTGTCCGGGAAGTCCCGGAAGCGCTCCTCGTTCGCCGCGGTCTGGGACCGGAAGGTGGGGTCGACGGTGAACCCGTCGCGGGCCAGTTTCTCGGCGGGCTTCAGGAGTTGGCCGAGCGGCCGGGTGCCCCAGGAGTCCAGGGCGCTCTTCCAGGTGGCGGGGGTGCCGGGCACTCCGACGCCGAGGCCGCTGGTCTGGCCCTCGGCGAAGGGGATGGGGACGCCGTTCTCCTGGAAGAGGGTGGCGGTGGCGGTGGCCGGGGCGGTTTCGCGGCCGTCGACGGTGTGCACGCGCCTCGTGCGGGCGTCGTAGTAGACGAAGTAGCCGCCTCCGCCGATGCCCGCCGAGTAGGGCTCGGTGACGCCGAGCGCCGCGGCGGTGGCGACGGCCGCGTCGACGGCGTTGCCGCCGGAACGCAGTACGGCGATCCCGGCGGCGGAGGCGTCGGCGTCGACGCTGGCGACGGCCCCGCCGTAGCCGGCGGCGACGGGCACCTTGGGCGGGGTGCCCGGGGACGACGGCGGAGCGGCCGCGCCGGTGGAGACGAGCGCTCCGACGAGGGCGAACAGCGGTAAGGCGCGGGCGGCGGGACGGAGCATGGCGGACCTCCAGTCGGCGACGTCCGCAGAGCCTAGCGCTCCCCCCGCCACCCCGTCAGGGGACGGCTCCGCCCGGCCCCTTCCGGGTGGCCCGCCCGGGGGTGTCTATCATCCGGCGCATGAACGACGACGTGCGCAACATCGTGCTCGGGCTGGTGGCCACCGCCCTCAGCGGCGGGTTCGGCTGGTCCGCCCGGACCTACCTGTGGCGCCGCGCCCTGCGCCGCAAGCAGGCCTTCCTCGGGCTGCCGACGGGATCCGACTGCCTGTTCGTGGTCAACCGGCAGATGGGCGGCAAGGATTCCTCGCTGCACCGCAACGACGCCTTCGCGCTGCTGGAGATATCCGCCCTGATCAAGGACTGCGGGGCGACCGTGCAGATCGTCCCGCACGACACGGCCCGTCAGGGCTTCGGCGAGCGGGCCGAGTTCTGTGTCGGCGGGCCCGCCTCCAACACCCGTACGACGGCCCATCTGGCCTCCATGCTCCCGGGGGTGCGGGTCGTCACCTCCGAAGAACCGGGTCCGGACCGCGGGGCCATCCGGGTGGGCGGGGAGACGTACCGGTGGGAAGCGGGCCTGGTGGAGTACGTGCTGCTGGCCCGGCTGGCCGGCGGGCGCGCCACCCGGCCGGTGTTCCTGCTGTCGGGACAGACCGCCGTCAGCAACCAGGCCGCCGCCCGCTACCTGGCCCGGGAGCACGTGCGGCTGGCCCGCACCCACGGCCGAGAACCCTTCTGCCTCGTGCTGAAGGTCGTCAACTCCGATGCCTACGGACCGGACGTGACGGAGCTGGCCGCCGACGTCACGCGGGCGGCCCTGACACCCGTAGCGGAAGCCGCGTGATCCCGTTGATGAAGTTCGAGACCAGCCGGCGCGGCGGGCCCGCCAGTTCGGGCGCGGGCAGGGCGGTGCGCCACTCCTCGTAGAGGGTGCGGAGCTGGAGCCGGGCGAAGTGGGCGCCCAGGCAGACGTGCGGGCCGTCGCCGAAGGAGACGTGCGGGTTGGGCGTACGGGCCGGGTCGAGGCGGTCCGGGTCGGCGAAGGCCCGTTCGTCGTGGTTGGCGGAGGCGTGGAACACCACCACCTTGTCCCCCGCGCGGATGCGGGTGCCGGCGAGGACGGTGTCGCGGGCGGCGGTCCGGCGGAAGCTGAGCACGGGCGGGTGGACGCGCAGGAGCTCGTCGACGACCCGGTCCGGCGGGGCGCTGCCGTCGGCGAGGCGGCGGTAGGCGTCGGGGTGGCGGGCCAGGGCCAGGAGGCCTCCGGGGGCGGCGCTGCGTACGGTGTCGTTGCCCGCGACGGTCAGCAGGAAGAAGAACATCTCCAGTTCGGCCGGCGCCAGCCCGGCCTGCGCGAGGACGGTCATCACGTCTTCGCCGGGGTGGGCGCGTTTGTGCGCGGCCAGTTCCCGGGCGTAGCCGAACATCTCGCCGAGCAGGGCCGGGGAGCGCGGGTTCAGCGGGGTGCCGTCGGGGCCGAGGACGGGTTCGGGGGCGTCGTCGGGGTCCTGGTAGCCGATGATCCGTACGGTCCACTCCAGTAGCAGGGCCCGGTCGGCGGGCGGGACGCCCAGCAGGTCGGTGAGGTTCAGCAGGGCGTACTCGTCGGTGACGGCGGAGACCAGGTCGGTGCTGCCGTCCTCGGCGCGGTCCCGGGCGGCGGCGAGGAGCGTACGGGCGCGGTCGCGGGTCCGGGCGGCGAAGGCGTCGACGCGGGCGGGGGTGAAGGCACGGGCGACCAGGCGGCGGAGCCTGCCGTGTCCGGGCGGGTCCTGGTTGAGCATGGTGCTCCGCAGGAACGGCAGGTCGGCCGGGTCGGGGTCGCGGATCTGGGTGGCGCCGGCCCAGGAGGAGTAGGTGCCGTGGTCGCGCAGGACACGGACGACGTCGGCGTGCCGGGTGACGGCCCAGAAGCCGGGTCCGGCCGGCCAGCCCCGGATCTCGGGCTCGGTCTGCCAGGCGACGGGGTGCCGGTCGCGCAACAGCCGGTAGCGCTCGTGCGGGATGCCCTCGGCGTAGACGCGGGGGTCGAAGACGTCGGGGACGTCGGCGGCGCGTTCCATGGTCCACACGGTGGCGGCCGGGCGGGGCGCCCGCAAGGGTCCGCGTCAGTGAGCGGGGTCGCAGGGTTCGGGTTCCAGGCTGGCGTCCGGGCCGTGGAGGACGGCCTCGTAGCCCGGGTCGAGGGTGGAGGTGGCGCTGCACACGAGCTGGCTGCGGGCGAGGGGGTCCAGGCCGGCGACCGGGAAGGGGAGGCGTACGTCGAGCCGGTCGTCGGAGGTGAAGACGACGGACACGGCGGCGAGGTCCTGGCCCTCGACGGCGGGGAGCCGGGTGCCGAGCCCGGCCTGTAGTTCGGTGCGGCCGGGGCCGCGGAGCAGTCCGACGACGCTGCCCTGGGGGGCGCTCGGCGTGTACTTGGGCTGCGGTGAGGGGACGAGGCTCCCGTCGGGGCCGACGAAGTAGGCGACCGAACCGCGGCTGGGCGCGGCGACGGCCACGCGGGCGGCCGCGCCGCTCTCGACGACCCCGGTGGGGGCGATCCCGCAGGCCGTGAGCAACAGGGCTGCCGTCAGGGCCGCGGCGGCCACGGCGGCGGCCGCCCGGGGGCCGGGAACGGGCGGGCGGGTCACGCGGTGGCCTCCAGGGGCATGTCGAGGGTGAACACGGCTCCGCCGGCGGGGGCGTTGGCTGCGCTCAGGGTGCCGCCGTGGAGGCGGACGTTCTCCAGGGTGATGGCGAGGCCGAGGCCGCTTCCGGCGGAGCGGGTGCGGGCGGAGTCGGCCTTGAAGAACCGGTCGAAGATGTGCGGCAGCACCTCGGCGGCGATGCCGGGCCCGCTGTCGGTGACCTCGATCAGCAGGCGTTCCCCGTCGGGGCGGGGACGGGTGCGGACGGAGATCCTCACGGGTGCGGAGCCGTGCCGCAGCGCGTTGCCGACGAGGTTGGCGAGGATCACGTCGAAGCGGCGGGGGTCGAGGCGGGCGCGGATGCCCTCGGGGAGGTCGGCGGTCACCCGGCCGTCGTCCCAGTGGCGGCGTTCCAGGGTCTTGCCGACGGCTTCGGCGATGTCGACGTCGTCGAGGTTGAGTCCGGCGGCGCGGGCGTCGAAGCGGGAGATCTCCATCAGGTCCTCGACGAGCACGGCCAGTTTCCCGGTCTCGGCGCTGATCAGCCGCAGGGCTTTGGCGGTGTCGGGGTCGAGCTGTCCGGCGTCCTCGTCGAGCACCTCGGTGACGGCGAGCATCCCGGCGAGGGGGGTGCGCAGTTCGTGGGAGACGTCGGAGGCGAAGCGGCGGGCCCGGACCTCGGCCTCGCGGAGCTCGGCGACGGATTCCTCCAGGGCGCGGGCGGTCTCGTTGAAGGTGCGGGCGAGGCCGGCGAGTTCGTCGGAGCCGCGGACCTCGATGCGGGTGTCCAGGCGGCCGCGGCCGAGGTGTGTGGCGGCGCGCCGCATGTCCCGTACGGGCCGCAGGACGCTGCGGGCGGCGAGCAGGGCGGGGACGACGGCGATGGCGAGGCCCGGGAGGGCGCCCTGCCGGGCGGCCTCGACCATGGCGTCCACGGTCTGTTCCTCGGCGTTCAGCGGCATGACGGCGTAGAGGACGACGCCGGTGGGCCGGTCGGAGGCGCCGGCCGGGGAGAAGACGGCGGGCATGCCGATGGTGAGGTAGGTCTCGCCCCGGGCGTCCTGGACGCGCTGGAAGGCTCCGTGGGGGTGGGCGGCGACCTGCCGGCGGAGCCGGTCGGTGAGGACCGCGGAGGTGGCGGGGGTGACGTTGGAGGAGGCGCGCAGGGTGCCGTACTCGCCGAACACCACCCAGGGGTGCGGTTTGCCGCGTTTGCCGATCTCGTTGACCAGGCGCTGGAGCTGGTGCTGTTCCACCGGCAGTGCGAGGGTCTGGCCCTCCAGCTGGTCGCGCAGGGTGCTGACGGCGGTGTCCTGGCTCTGGGTGAGGATCGCCGTGCGCGCCTTCTGGTAGGTGAGGGCGGCCGTGCTCACCGCGCTGATCGCGGCGACGAGGAGGAACGCGGCGATCAGGCGGGTGCGCAGTCCGAGGGGGGCGAGGTGGCGCACGGCCGGCTACAGCGGTCCGAAGCGGTAGCCGAAGCCCCGCACCGTCTGTATGTAGCGGGGGCTCCCGTCGGGGTCCTCGATCTTGTTGCGGAGGCGGCGTACGCAGGCGTCCACGAGCCGGGCGTCGGCGTGGTAGCTGTGCTCCCACACGTACTCCAGCAGCTGCTGGCGGGAGAAGACCTGCTCGGGCGAGGCGCTGAGGTGGAGCAGCAGTTTGATCTCGCTGGGGGCGAGGGCGACGCGTTCGCCGTTCTTGGCGACGGTCAGCCCGGCCCGGTCGACGGCCAGCTCTCCGTGCTGCTCCACGCCGGGGCGGCCGCCCGGGTCGCCGAGGCGGCGGAGCACCGCCTTGATGCGGGCTTCGATGATCTCGGTGCGGGCGGGTTTGACGATGTAGTCGTCGGCGCCCGCTTCCAGGCCGACGACGATGTCGAAGTCGTCGCCGCGCGCGGTGAGCATGATGATCGGCACCTCGCTGGTCTCGCGGATCCGGCGGCAGACCTGGACGCCGTTGATGCCGGGGAGCATGAGGTCGAGCAGGACGAGTTCGGGGTGGAAGCCGGCCATCAGGGCGAGCCCCTCCTCGCCGGTCCCGGCGGCGCTCACCTCGTGGCCGCGGCGGCGCAGCCCGAGTCCCACGCCTTCCCGGATGGAAGGGTCGTCCTCGATCAGCAGTACGCGTGGCATCCGGCCAGTATCCCCAGAAGTATCGGTGGCCTTCCTCCCGCTAACGGCCGGTTCGGCGCCGCAGGGAGGTCAGCAGGTCGGTGATCTCCGTCAGGCGCAGCGGCCCGGCGAGGACAACGACGACCAGCAGGATCGCGGCGGTTCCCGCTCCGGCGGCGGCGACGTCCCCGAACCGGTCGGCGGCGCGGGCGGCGGCGTACCCGGCGGCGCCCGCGGGCAGGCAGGCGGCGAGCAGCCGCAGGTGGGTGCCCGCGGCCGTAGAGGTCCGGCCGGTACGGGTCCCGGGGCGCGGGCCGAGCCGGCGGGCGAGGGCGTACGCGGTCACGGCGGCGCCGACGGTGTAGGCGATCGTGGAGGCGGCCGCCATGCCGGTGACCGCCCAGCGCGGGGAGAGCAGGAAGAACGCGGCGGCCGACAGGGCGGCGTTCAGCCCGGCGATGACCAGGTTGAGGAGGAAGGGGGTGCGGGTGTCGGAGAGGGCGTAGAAGGCGCGGGAGAGCACGTACTGGCCGGAGAAGGCGACGAGGCCGGGCGCGAAGGCGATCAGGATGCCGGCCATGGCCTCGATGTCGGCGGGGGCGGTGCGTCCGTACCCGAAGACGCTGCCCATCAGCCACGGGGCGAGGACCGCGAAGGCGGTGGCGGCGGGCACCACGAGGGCGGCGCTGGAGCGCAGCGCGTACGAGACGTCCCGGCGGACCGACGCGCGGTCGCCCTCGGTCGCCGCGGCCGCCATGCGGGGAGTGAGGGCGGTGACGAGGGAGACGGTGATGATGCCCTGCGGGACGACCCACAGCTGGTAGGCGTTGCTGTAGGCGGTGTAGCCCATGCCGTCGTGGCCCGCGAGGTCTCCGGCGGTGGTGGACAGGCGGGTCACCACCCAGTAGGCGATCTGGTTGGTGAGGACCAGCAGGACGAGCCAGCCGGCGTTGCGCAGGGGGCGGGCGAGGCCGCTGCCGCGCCAGTCGAAGCGGGGGCGCCAGCGGAAGCCGGCGGAGCGCAGCGAGGGGATCAGGGCGAGGGCCTGGACGACGATGCCGGCGGTGGTGCCGATCCCGAGGAGTCGGGCGTCGGCGGCGGTGAGGCCGTCGGCGTCGCCGTGGGAGAGGTGGAGGAAGAGCCCGAAGACGCCGATGACGACGAGGTTGTTGAGGACCGGGGTCCACATCATCGCGCCGAAGCGGCCGCGGGCGTTCAGCACCTGGCCGAGCAGGGTGAACAGGCCGTAGAAGAGGATCTGCGGGAGGCAGAACCTGGCCAGGGCGACGGTGGTGCTCAGCTGGTCCCCGCTGTAGGGGGTGTACGCGCCGATGATGGCCGGGGCGGCGAGGACCGCGAGGGCGGTGAGCAGGAGGAGGGCCGCGGTGCAGGCGGTGAGCAGCCGGTCGGTGTAGGCGGCGCCGCCGTCCGCGTGTTCCCTGGCGGCGCGCACCAGCTCCGGGACAAAGACGGCGTTGAGGGCGCCGCCGACGAGCAGCATGTACAGGATGTTGGGGACGGTGTTGGCGACGGCGTAGGAGTCGCCGAGGATTCCGATGCCGAGGGCGGCGACGACGACCGCGGAGCGGACGAAGCCGGTGGCGCGGGAGACGACCGAGCCGGCGGCCATGAGCGCGCCGCTGCGCAGGACCGACCCGCTCTTCGCGGGGGCCTGTGCGTCGGAGGCCTGTGCGTCGGCGGGGGCCGCGGCCGGACTCGTTCCGGTGGCGGTCATCGGGGTCTCCCGTTCGGTGCGGCCCGACGGGCTGGCGTGTCGGGCGGGCGAAGTCTGGAGGGTACCCCGTGTATCTGGCATGCACCTGCCGCAGGTCAGAGCGTACGCGGCGCCTTGCCGGTGAAGTCGGGCTCCGGGTAGGGCCTTTCGGCCCTGATTCCCGGGCGAAGGGCCCTGACCTGCCGCCGGGAGGGAGCGGGTGACGTACCGGAAAAAATCCTCCGGATATTTTCCGCAAAACGCGCAACCCGACGGCGCCCCGTTCGCTCCTTGCTTACGACGATCATTATTTTCGGAGGGGAATCCGTTGAGCCGCACACGCCGTACCGCACTGCCGCGCCGGGGCCGTCACGCCACGCTGGCGGGCACCGCACTCCTGGCCGCCGCGCTGACCGCCTGCGGGGGCGGTTCGGACGCCGGCGGGAGCGGGACCGGCAACGCGGAGATGAAGCAGAAGCCGGCCATGGCGATCGCGGTGAACCTCACGGGCGATCAGGTCAAGGCGGGCGAGCCCGTCACCGTGACCCTCGCCGAGGGCAAGCTCGCGCAGGTGAAGGTGACGGACGGCAAGGGCGGGGAACTGCCCGGCCGGATATCCGCCGACAGCAAGAGCTGGACCTCGGAGCGCAACGCCTCGCCGGGCACCGACTACAAGGTCGAGGCGCAGAACACCGACAGCCAGAACGCGAACGCCCAGTTCAAGACCTCGGCGGCGGACAAGGTCAACAAGGTCTCGATCAACATCCCCAAGGGCAGCACGGTGGGCGTCGCGATGCCCGTCTCGCTCGTCTTCGACAACCCGGTGAAGAACAAGGCCGAGGTGGAGAAGCAGCTGAAGGTGACCTCCTCGGACAACACCGAGGGCTCCTGGGGCTGGTTCAAGGACTACTCCGGCAAGGACCGGGTGGACTGGCGGCCGAAGGACTACTGGAAGTCCGGCACCGACGTGAAGGTCGAGATGAACCTGAACGGCGTGGACTCCGGGCAGGGCGGCGGGCTCTTCGCCCGCGACTACAACACCGAGTTCAAGATAGGCAAGGACCGCCGGATCGAGGTCAGCCTCGACACCAAGAAGCTGTCGGTCACCGAGGGCGGCCAGGCGGTCAGGACGATCCCCGTCTCGGCGGGCACTCCCGGCGGCGACAAGGCCTCCTGGTCCGGGAAGATGGTGCTGATGGCGAAGGAGGGCACCATCCGGATGGACTCGCGGACGGTGGGCCTGGGCGACTCCTACGACAAGATGGTCGACTTCTCCATGCGGCTGACCTGGTCGGGCATGTACGCGCACGCCGCGCCGTGGAACTCCGGCAACTTCGGCAACGCCAACAGCAGTTCCGGCTGCGTGGGCATGAGCGACGCCAACGCGAAGTCCCTCTACGAGCAGGTGCAGCCCGGCGACCCCTTCGAGGTCGTCGGCAAGGGGTCGAAGGGCAACGCCGAGATCGGCAACGGCTACGGCGAGTGGAACCTGTCATGGGACGCCTGGAAGGCCAAGAGCGCCCTGGGCGGCGGCGCGCAGAACGGCTGACCCCGGCGCGGGCGCCGACCGCCGCGGCACTGACCGGCGTGGCACTGACCGCCGTGACGCAAACCGCCGTGGTACTGACTCTTGTTCAATTGTTACCACCACGTAACTTACTCACGGGTTACCCCGAGTAAGCCCCTCCCGTTACCGTCGGGTCACTTTGACACCGGCGCACGTGAGGAGCGACCGATGCCAGTCCGCACCACCACCGCAGCGACCGTGGCGACCCTGCTCGCGGCAGCCGCCCTGGGCCTGGCCCCCCACCAGGCCCAGGCGGCACCCGCAGCCGCGCACACCTCGACCGCCGCCGCCTCGCCGGAACTGCGCTTCCACGACATTCCGGGCTCCGGCGGCATCACCCTCAAGGGCAACGTCTTCACCCCCGCGGGCGCCGTGGCGGGCCGCACCTACCCGCTGATCGTGCTCCCCACGAGCTGGGGCATGCCGCAGATCGAATACATCGCCCAGGCCCGCAAGCTCGCCGACTCCGGCTACGTGGTGGTCGGTTACACCTCGCGCGGCTTCTGGCTCTCGGGCGGAGAGATCGAGACGGCCGGCCCGGCGGACGTCGCCGACGTCTCCGCCGTCATCGACTGGGCCCTCGCCAAGACCCCCGCCGACCCCGCGCGCATCGGCCTGGGCGGGGTCTCGTACGGGGCCGGCATCAGCCTGCTGGCCTCCGCGCACGACCCGCGCGTCAAGGCCGTGGTCGCGCTCAGCGGCTGGGCCGACCTCATCGAGTCCATCTACTCCGGGCGCACCCAGCACGTCCAGGCCGCCGGTCTGCTCGGCGCCGCCGGCGCCGTCACCGGCCGCCCGGGCGCCGAACTCCGGCAGGTTCTCGGCGACTTCCTCGGCTCGAAGCTGGACAAGGAACAGCAGATGATCGACTGGGGCCGCAAGCGGTCCGCCTCCGAGCAGGTCGACCGGATCAACGCCAACGGCGCGGCGGTCATGCTGGGCAACGCCTGGGGCGACACCATCTTCCCGCCCAACCAGTACGCGGCCTTCTACGAGAAGCTGACCGGACCCAAGCGCCTGGAGTTCCGGCCCGGGGACCACGCCACCGCCGAGGCCACCGGACTCCTCGGCCTGCCCAACGACACCTGGACCAGCGCCCACCGGTGGTTCGACCGGTACCTCAAGGGCGAACGCAACGGCATCGACACCGAGGCCCCCGTCCAGATCAAGTCCCGCAGCACCGGGGGCTACGAGGGCTACGCCGACTGGAAGTCGGTCGGCTCCGGCGGCACCGAGCGGATCGCGCTCTCCGGCAGCGAACACGTCTTCGCCAACGTGGACTCCGGCGCCAACGGCGGCGTCGTGCTGCTGTCCAACCTCCTCGACCAGTTCCTGAAGACGCCGCCGGTGGCTTCCATCCCGCTGCTCCCCCGCTCCTTCGCCGCCGTCTGGCAGTCGCAGCGCTACGACGAGGAGCGCCGCGTCCGCGGCACCGTGAAGCTCCACACCACCGTGACGCCCACCAAGGGCGACGGCACCTTCGTCGCCTACCTCTACGACGTCGGCCCGCTCGGCCTCGGCAAGCTGGTCAGCAACGCCCCGTACACCTTCCACGGGAAGACCCCCGGGCAGTCGTTCGGCGTGGACCTGGAACTCTTCTCCACCGCCTACGACGTACCCGAGGGCCACCGGCTCGCGCTTGTCGTCGACACCGTCGACCCGCTGTACATCGAGCACAACCCCACCGGCGCGCAGCTGACCTTCTCCTCGCCGCGCACCGATCCCAGTTACGTCTCGGTGCCGCTGCGCGAGCAGTGATCCACGGCCGCGGCCGGGGAGGGGCAGGTGCCCCGCGCGCCGCTACCTCCCCGGCAGCACCCCTCCCGGTTCCGCGTCCGGGAGGGTGACCGCCTCGGTCTTGGGGTTGCGGCGCTCGCGCCGGGCCACCCAGGTCGCGAACCAGGACAGCAGCATGCACATGCCGATGTAGATCGGGGAGATGATCATCACGACGGGGATGAACGGCAGGTCGTAGTCCAGGTTGGAGGCGATCAGCTTGCCCGCGTGCAGGAACTCCTCGTAGGTGATCAGGTAGCCCAGCGAGGTGTCCTTCAGTGCCACGACGAGCTGGCTGATGATCGTGGGCAGCATGGCCCGGACGGCCTGCGGGGCGAGGACGTGGGTCATGACCTGCGTCTTGCGCATGCCGAGCGCGTACGCCGCCTCGCGCTGCCCCTTGTCCACCGCGTTGATGCCCGTACGGAAGACCTCGGCCAGGACCGACCCGTTGTACAGGGTCAGCCCGGCGACCAGCGCGGGCAGGGGCTGGACCTTCAGCGCGACGAAGATGAAGAAGATCATCACGAGGACCGGCATCGCGCGGAAGAACTCCACGCACAGCGTCGCGAGCCAGCGCAGGGGCCGGTGCACCGAGAGCCGGCCGCAGGCGAGGACCGCGCCGAGGACGAGGGAGAGCACCGAGGCGTAGACGAAGGCCTTCAGGGTGTTGCCCAGGCCCCTGAGCAGGAGTTCCTGGATCCCCTCGTAGGTGAAGGGGTTCCACTTGGCGGCGGTGAACTGGTCGGTGTCGAAGAGCAGGTAGAGGATCCAGGCCAGCAGTCCGAGGATGAGCGCCGTCGAGGCGATCCCGTAGAGCAGGTGCCGGCGCCGGGCGCGGGGGCCGGGGATGTCGTAGAGGGCGGTGGACTCCACGTCTCCGTGCAGCGCGTGGGCGGTCATCGGGCGACTCCGTAGCGCTTCTCCAGCACGTGGAAGAGCGCGCTGATGGACAGGGTGATGATCAGGTACCCCACGGCGATCCAGATGAAGGTCCAGATGATGCTGTAGCCCAGCTCGTTGAGGGTCTTGTAGGTGCCCAGCAGTTCGTTGACGCTGAAGGCCCCGGCGATCGCCGAGTTCTTGGCGAGGGCGATCAGCGTGGAGCCGATGGGCGGGATGACGGAGCGGAAGGCCTGCGGGAGGACCACGTCGCCCAGGGTCTGCCCGAAGGACATGCCGAGGCTGCGGGCCGCCTCGCCCTGCCCCTTGGGCACGGTGTTGATGCCGGAGCGGAGCACCTCGCAGATGAAGGCGGAGGTGTAGCAGCCGAGCGCGAGGACGGCGAACACCTGGAAGGGCAGGACGATCCCGAAGCGCGGCAGGCCCAGCAGCACGGCGAAGAAGAGGAGGGTGAGCGGGGTGTTGCGCAGCACGGTCACCCAGACGGTGCCGAAGACCCGGAAGGAGCCGACGGGCGCGACCCGGAAGGAGGCCATGAGGAAGCCCAGGACCAGGGCGAGGAGGGAGGCGTAGACCGTGAGCTGGACGGTGCCGAGGAAGCCCTTGCCGTAGAGGGCGAAGTTGTCGGTGAGTACGTTCATGGCGGTGCGCTCTCCCCTCAGCCCGCCGGGTAGCGGTCGATGGCGGGCGGTGTGGGGGCGGGCTGGCCGGACAGGCCGAGCGTGGCCTCGTAGGCCTTCTTCCAGTCGCCGTTCTTCTCGTGCGCCTCCAGGGCGTCGTCGAGGGCGAGGCGCAGCGCGTTGTCGCCGCGCGGGACGCCGATGCCGTAGGGCTCCTCGGAGAAGGGTTTGCCGACCACCTTGAGTTCCTCGGGGACCTTGGCCGCGTAGCCCAGCAGGATGGAGTCGTCGGTGGAGACGGCGTCGACCTGGTAGGTCAGCAGGTTGTCCACGCAGACCGAGTAGGTGTCGTAGGCGACGAGGACGGCCTTCGGGTACTCCTTCTGGAGCCGCTGGTAGGGGGTGGATCCGGCGGCGGAGCAGACCTTCTTGCCCGCCAGGTCCTCGGGGCCCTTGATGTCCTTCTCGTCCTTGCGGACCAGGAGGGACTGGCCGGCCATGAAGTAGGGTCCGGCGAAGCCGACCTGCTTCTTGCGGTTGTCGTTGATCGTGTAGGTGCCCACGTAGTAGTCGATCTGGCCGTTCTGGAGGGCCGTCTCGCGGTTGGCGGAGGCGATCGTCTTGAACTCGATCTGCTTCGGGTCGAAGCCGAGGGAGGCCGCCATCATCTTGGCGATCTCGATGTCGAATCCGGAGTAGCGACCGCTGGCGGGGTCCTTCTCGCCCATGTACGGCTGGTCCTCCTTGACGCCGACCACGAGGCGGCCGCGCTTCTTGGCCCGCTGCCAGGTGCGGGAGCCGGGCAGCTCGAAGCCGGTGGCGACCTTGTAGACGGGCAGGTCCTCGGGCTGCGGGCCCTTGACCGGGGGGCTGCCGGGCTTGCCGCAGCCGGCGGTGGCGAGGAGCAGGACCAGGAGGAGGGCGCCGAGGGCGCGGACGTGCTTCATCGGGCCGCCCCCTCAGTGCTTGAGGATCTTGGAGAGGAAGTCCTTGGCGCGCTCGCTCTCGGGAGCGGTGAAGAACTCCTCGGGGGTGCGGTCCTCGACGACCTTCCCGTCGGCCATGAAGACGACGCGGTTGGCCGCGGAACGGGCGAAGCCCATCTCGTGGGTGACCACGACCATCGTCATGCCCTCGGCGGCGAGCTGCTGCATGACCTCCAGCACCTCGTTGATCATCTCCGGGTCGAGTGCCGAGGTGGGCTCGTCGAAGAGCAGCGCCTTGGGGCTCATGGCCAGGGCGCGGGCGATGGCCACGCGCTGCTGCTGGCCGCCGGACAGCTGGGCGGGGTACTTGTCGGCCTGGTCGGCGAGGCCGACCCGGTCCAGGAGCTCCCGGGAGCGCTTGTCGGCCTCGTCCCGCTTGCGCTTCCTGACCTTGATCTGCGCGAGCGAGACGTTGGCCAGGACGGTCTTGTGCGCGAACAGGTTGAAGGACTGGAAGACCATCCCGACCTCGGCCCGCAGCCCGGCCAGGTCCTTGCCCTCGGCGGGGAGGGGTTTGCCGTCGAGGAGGATCGTGCCCGACTCGATGGTCTCCAGCCGGTTGATCGTCCGGCACAGGGTCGATTTCCCGGAGCCGGAGGGGCCGATGATCACCACCACCTCCCCGCGGCCGACCGTGAGGTTGATGTCCTGGAGGACGTGCAACGTCCCGTAGTGCTTGTTGACGTCCCGCAGCTCGATCAACGGATCGACGGCCATACGCTGCCCTGCCCACTTGTCGGTGTGTCGAGGTCAGCGCAAACTATCCAGCCGCCGAAGGGGACTTCCCCTCGACACGCCTAAAAGGTACATAAAGCAGACCGGGCCGGTCAGCCTTCGGAGGCCTCGGCGTAGGCCTGGCTGAGCTCGGGCGATCCGGTCATCGCCCAGGACACCCCCGACTCGACCACGTTCAGCTCGCGCCCGGACGCGAGGCGGATCACCGGCTGCCCGTTCGGCCAGATCTGCCAGGCGGAGCCCGGGATGGTCCGGACGATCACGGTCCCGAGGTAGAAGCCGGCGTCGTTGCCCAGCCAGGGCACGGCCTCGGGATCGCGGCGCCAGCGCGGCATCAGCTGGTCGAGCGCCTCCAACGAGGCCGGGGTCCCGTCGAGTTCGAGCCCGGCCGCCCTCGCCTGCGCCCGCAGCATCTCGCACTCCGAGAACAGTTCGGCGACGCCCTCGGGATCGTCGGCGAGGGCGACGGCGAGTCCCGCACCCTGTTCCGTCTCGTGCCGGTTCCGCCAGTTGGCCAGGAAAGGGATACGCATACCGCCCAGCGTGGCACCAGGAACGGCCGCTGGCCACAGGGCGCGCCTGCCCGGCCGGTGATCACGGGATCCCGGCCGGGTGCTCAGACGTCCAGGTCGACGACGACCGGGGCGTGGTCGGAGGCGCCCTTGCCCTTGCGCTCCTCACGGTCGACGTACGCGTCCTTGACCGCCTTCACGAAGGGCTGGTTCCCGTAGACCAGGTCGATGCGCATGCCCTTGTTCTTGGGGAAGGCGAGCATCCGGTAGTCCCAGAAGGTGTACGGACGGTCGTACTTGAGCGCGCGCGGGAAGACGTCGGACAGGCCCGCGGTCCGCAGGGCCTCCAGGGCGGCGCGCTCCGCGGGGGTGACGTGCGTGAGGCCGGCGAAGACCGCCGGGTCGTAGACGTCCTCGTCGGTCGGCGCCACGTTGAAGTCGCCGAGCACGGCGAACGGGCGCGGGCCGGCCGCGTCTTCGGCGATGGCGGTGGTGAGGGCGCCGAACCAGTTCAGCTTGTAGCCGTAGTGGTCGTGCTCGACCTCGCGGCCGTTGGGTACGTAGACCGACCAGACGCGGACGCCGCCGCAGGTGGCGGAGATGGCGCGGGGTTCCTGCACGCCCTCGTAGTCCGGTCCGTCCGGCAGGCCCCGCACCACGTCCTCCAGGCCGACCCTGGAGAGCAGGGCGACGCCGTTCCACCGGCCGGTGGCGTGGACAGCCGACTCGTATCCCAGCTCGCGCAGCGCGTCTGCGGGGAACTGCTCCGCCGAGCACTTGGTCTCCTGGATGCACAGGACATCCGTGCCGGAGCTCTCCAGCCAGGCGAGCAGACGCGGCAGCCGGGCGGTGATCGAGTTGACGTTGTACGTGGCGATGCGCATGCGTCCCAACCTACCGCCAAGCACCGACAGTCACAGGTCGGTGTGCTCCCCGGCGGTGAGTCGGCCGTGCGGGGCGCCGGAGAGGGCGTTCAGGGCCGTGTCGTAGACGGGCCGGGCGAGGTCGGAGAGGTAGGCGTCGTGGATGTCGACGGTCTGGCGGGGCTTGACCTCACGGACGTAGTCGATCACCTCGGCGATCTTGTTCCAGGGGGCGTGCACCGGGATCATCAGCGTCTCGACGGGCACGCCGGGCACGGTCAGCGCGTCCCCGGGGTGGAAGAGCGAGCCGTCCACGAGGTAGCCGACGTTGGTGACGCGCGGGATGTCCGGGTGGATCACCGCGTGCAGTTCTCCGTGCACCTGGATCTCGAACCCGGCGGCCGCGAACGCGTCGCCGTGTCCCACGGTGTGCACGCGGCCCGGGTAGGCCGGGGCGAGCTTCTCGGCGACGCTGCGCAGGGTCCACAGCTCCGCGCCGGGGTTCGCGTCGAGCGCGGCCCGCAGCCGGCCCTCCTCGAAGTGGTCGGGGTGCTCGTGCGTGACCAGCAGGACGTCCGCCCCGAGGCCCGCGTCGGGTTCGCTGAAGGCGCCCGGGTCGACGACGAGCGTGCGCCCGTCCTTCTCCAACTGGACGCAGGAGTGCAGCCGCTTGGTGAGCTTCATGATCCCAGGCTATCGGCCGCGGGCGCCCCCCTACGGGATCGCGGTGGAGACGACGTAGACCCGGGGGTTCGCCGGGTTGGTGAGGTCGACGGTGACGTCCCGGGTGGGGCGGGGTTCCTTCGCGTCCAGCGTGACCCCGTACCAGCGGTGCTTCGGGCTCCAGCTCCAGCCGGCGACGCCCGCGTCGTGCGCGGAGATCGACACCCCGGGGGTGAGCGCCTCGCGGCTGGTGCCGACGTCGGCGAGGAAGGTGTCGAGCTCCTGCGGCGTCACGCCGAACTGGACGTACAGCCGGCTGGTGTGCCAGTTGTTGGTCTCCAGGTACCCGACCAGGGAGGCCATCATCGGGATGGGCACCTCGTAGATGCTGCGCTGCACCTTGGAGGGCCAGGCCTCGCGGACCTTGACGGCGCCGACCTTCGCGGCTTTGTCGCGGCCGCTCTGGCGGCTCTGCTGGGCGGAGACGGCGAGGTAGCCCGCCGGGACCCCGACGAGCAGCAGGATGATGATCGCGGTGATCCAGCGGCGCCGGACCACGTGTCTGCGGTCCTCGGAGGCCGGCGGGGGCGTGCCGTCCGCCTCGGGGGACGGGGCCTGGCGGGGCAGGGAGGGCGGTGTCACGGCTGTCCTGCGTCCTTGACGTCCGGGGCGTCCGTGGCGGCGGTGCGCCGGCCCAGCTGCGCGTAGCGCTCGTGGCGCTCGACGCGCCGGCGCGTGGCGCGGCGGAAGCGGCGGGCGACGAGCCGGGCGAGGTCGGCGGCGCCGACCATGCCGGCCTCGGGGCCGAGCTGTGCCTTGGCGATGCGGGCCTCGGGGCGGTAGCCCCGGCCGGTGAGGTGGCGCCGGAACGCGTCGCGGGCGGGGCCGATGAGGAGGTCGTCGGCGGCGCTGACACCGCCGCCGATGACGAAGCAGGACGGGTCGAGGGCGGCGGCGAGGTTGGCGATGCCGACGCCCAGCCACTGGCCGATGTCCTGGAGGAGCTCGACGCACATGGCGTCGCCCTCGCGGGCCAGCTCGGTGATCAGCGGTCCGGTGATCTCCGCGACGTTGCCGCCGACCCGGGCGATGATGTTGTACGCGACCGGGGAGTCGGCGGCGGCCAGCTCGCGCGCCTCGCGGACCAGGGCGTTGCCGGAGCTGTACTGCTCCCAGCAGCCTCGGTTGCCGCAGGGGCAGCGGTGGCCGCCGGGGACGACCTGCATGTGGCCGAATTCGCCGGCGACCCCGTAGCGGCCGCGCTTGACCTGGCCGCCTTCGAGGATGGCGCCGCCGATGCCCGTGCCCAGCGTGATCATGACCAGGTGGTCCTCGCCGCGGCCGGCGCCGAAGCGCCACTCGGCCCAGGCGGCGGTGTTGGCATCGTTGTCGACCATGACCGGGACCGCGAGCCTCGACTGGAGGGCGTCGCGCAGCGGCTCGTCGCGCCAGGCGAGGTGGGGGGCGAACAGGACGCGGGAGCGGTCGGCGTCGACCCAGCCCGCGGCCCCGATGCCCACCGCGTGCACGTCGTGCCGGTCGGAGAGGTCCAGCACCAGTTCGACGATGGTGTCCTCGACGACCTTGGCGCTCTTGGACTTGTCGGGGGTCTCGGCGCGGATCTTCTCCAGGATGACCCCGTCGGCGTCCACGACGCCGGCCATCACCTTGGTGCCGCCGATGTCGATCCCGACGGTCGGGACGCGCGGGGCGGTCAGCAGCGACCTGCGCTCACGGGTCCCGACGGTCCGCAGGACGGTGCCCCGCGCCGCCCCCCGGTGGGCGAGCGTGAAGTCCCGGTACGTGCTCATCGAGTCGTGTCGTCCCTCATCGTGCGGTGGTGCCCGGTGCGGAGCCGGGTGCGGCGTCCGGTCCTGATTCTGCCACTCGCTCCAGCTCGTGGCTCAGCTCGTCCAGCTCCGAGCCGCCCGCCATCTGCCGGGTGAGCTCGTCCAGGGTGATCGACTCCCGGGTGTGGCTGCCGGCCATCGTGCCGCGCTTCAGGAGCACGAAACGGTCCCCGACCAGGTAGGCGTGGTGCGGGTTGTGGGTGATGAGGACCACGCCGAGGCCCGCGTCACGGGCGGCGGCGACGTACTTGAGGACCACGCCGGACTGCTTCACGCCGAGGGCGGCGGTGGGCTCGTCCAGGACGAGGACCTTCGCGCCGAAGTACACGGCCCGGGCGATGGCCACGCACTGGCGCTCGCCGCCGGACAGGGTGCCGATGGGCTGGTCCACGTCGCGCAGGTCGATGCCCATCCGCAGCAGCTCGGTGCGGGTGGTCCCGCGCATGAGGTCCACGTCGAGGCGGCGGAAGGGACCGCGGCCCCTGGTGGGCTCGGAGCCGAGGAAGAAGTTCCGCCAGACGGGCATGAGCGGGACGACGGCCAGGTCCTGGTAGACGGTGGCGATGCCGTGGTCGAGGGCCGCGCGCGGGTTGGCGAGCACGGTCTCCTCCCCCTCGATCTCGAAGGAGCCGGCGTCGTGCCGGTGCAGCCCCGCGATGATCTTGATGAGGGTGGACTTGCCGGCGCCGTTGTCTCCGAGGACGCAGGTGATCTCGCCGGCCGAGACCTCCAGGGAGACCCCCTGGAGGGCGCGGATGTTGCCGTAGTACTTGCTGACGTCGGTCAGCTTCACGAGGGCCGTCGCGGCCTGCGCGCCGGTTCCGGTGTCCTTGCTCACTTGCTCGCCTCCGCCCGCTTGCGCACCCAGGCGTTCAGCAGCGTGGCCAGCAGCAGCATCCCGCCGAGGAAGAACTTGAACCAGTCCGGGTTCCACTGGGCGTAGACGATGCCGTTGCTCGTCATGCCGAAGATGAAGGCCCCGACGGCCGCGCCGATCGCGGAGCCGTAGCCGCCGGTCATCAGACAGCCGCCGATGACGGCCGCGATGATGTAGAGGAACTCGTTGCCGACGCCCTCGCCCGACTGGACGACGTCGAAGGAGAACAGGATGTGCTGGCCGGAGATCCAGGCGCACAGGGCGACGCCCATGTAGAGGCCGATGCGGGTCTTGACCACGGGGACGCCGGTGGCGCGGGCCGCGTCGGCCCCGCCGCCCACGGCGAAGATCCAGTTACCGGCGCGGGTGCGCAGCAGGATCCAGGTGGCGATGGCGACCAGGGCCAGCCACCACAGGATGGTGACCTTGAGGGTGACCGAGCCGATGTTCCACTGCGAGGCGAAGAGCGCGCGGGCCGAGGAGAAGCCCTCCATGTCGGCGATCGACTTCGTGGAGACCGAGCCGCTGATCAGCTTGGTGAAGCCGAGGTTCAGGCCGGTCAGCATCAGGAAGGTGCCGAGCGTGATGATGAAGCTCGGCAGCTTGGTGCGGGTCAGCATGAACCCGTTGAAGAAGCCGATGGCGAGGGTGACCAGCAGCGACACGAGGACGCCGACCCACACGTTGGCGGTCATCTGGTAGCTGAACATCGAACTGACCAGGGCCGACGTGGTGACCATCACGCCGGCGGAGAGGTCGAACTCGCCGCCGATCATGAGCAGGGCGACCGGTACCGCCATGATCCCGATGGTGGAGGCCGAGTAGAGGATCGTGCTCAGGCTGGAGGCCCGCAGGAAGCTTTCGGCCGCGAAGGAGAAGAACACGAAGACGGCGACCGCGCCGACGACCGCGCCCAGTTCGGGGCGGCCGAGGAGGCGGCGCAGCAGGGAGGCCGGCGCGAGGCGTTCGTCGGCGGTGGGGGCGGCGGCGCTCATCGGGTGCCCCGCTTGACGTACTCCTCCAGCTCGGAGGCCTCGGCCCCGGTGACGATCTGCGGGCCCGTGAGGACGGGGCGGCCGCCGCCGAGGACGTCCGCGTTGTAGCGGTAGAGCCACAGCAGGTCCACGGCCTGGTAGCCCTGGAGGTAGGGCTGCTGGTCCACGGCGAAGCCGAGGGCGCCGGACTTGAGGTCCCGGGCGACGGACTCGTTGAGGTCGAAGGTGTCCACCTCGGCCTTGCTGCCCGCCGCGTCCTTCGCCTTGACGGCGGTCGGGGCGAAGGGGGCGCCCAGGGTGACGATCGCGTCGACGGACGGGTCCGCCTGGAGCTTCGCCTGGATGGCCGCCTGGACGGAGGGCATGTTGGTGCCCTCGACGTACAGGTTCTCCATGCTCCCGCCGAAGGTCTTCTTCGCCCCGGCGCAGCGCTGCTCGTGGCCGACGTTGCCCTGCTCGTGCAGGACGCAGACGGCCTTCTTCCTGCCGCGCTTGGTCAGCTCGGTGCCGACGGCCTCGCCCGCGATCTGCTCGTCCTGGCCGATGTGGGTGAGGGCCCCGTACTCGGCGGACTGGGCGGATCCGGAGTTGACCGTGATCACCGGGATGCCGGCCTTGACCGCCTTGCCGATGACGTCCTTGAGGGCGTCGGGCTTGGCGAGGCTGACGATGATCCCGTCGACCTTCTGGTCGATGGCGTTCTGCACGAACTGGGCCTGCTGCTGTGCCTGGTCGTCGTGGGAGTAGACGAAGTTGATGTTGTCCTTCGCCGAGGCCTCCTTGGCGCCCTTCTGGACGATGTCCCAGAAGGTGTCCCCGTCGCCCGCGTGGGTGACCATCGCGAAGGTCCAGCGCGGGGTGGACACGGCGGGCCGGCCCGCCTCGGCGGCCTTCGCCCGCTCCTCGGCGCGCTTGCCGCCCGTGCTGCTGCAGCCCGCGAGGGAGGCCCCCAGTACCGCCGCGAGCACGGCGCCCACGACGCGTACCCCTGTCCGAACCCTAGCCACGTCGCCGTGCCCTTCCCTCGTCCGTCATCAATCGGTCATTCCGGTTCCAGCCGCCCAGTATCCGCCACAGTGGACCATGAAGGGCCATCGGGGCGTGCGCGGGCGGATTGACAGGTCCCCCGTACGGGGTCAGGTTGAGTGCATGCGCATCGGGCTCATCGGAACCGGCCGCATCGGTTCGTTCCACGCGGCCGCACTGGCCCGCCACCCGGACGCCGGCTCGCTGCTGCTCGCCGACGCCGATCCCGGGCGGGCCGCGCGGCTCGCGGACCGGCTCGGGGCCACCGCCGCACCGAGCGTGGAGCAGGTCTTCACGTGGGGCGTGGACGCGGTGGTCGTGGCCTGCTCGACCGAGGGGCACGCCGAGCTGGTACTGCGGGCGGTACGGGCCGGGCTCCCGGTGTTCTGCGAGAAGCCGATGGCACCGGACCTGGCCCGCAGCCTCGCCGTGCTGCGGGAGGTGACGGCCGTCGGCGCAGTGGTCCAGCTGGGCTTCATGCGCCGCTTCGACGCGGGCTACCGCACCGCGCGGGAACTGGTCCGTTCCGGCGCGCTGGGCCGGCTGCACACCGTACGGACGGTGACGGCCGACCCGGCGCCGCCGGACGCCGCATATCTGGCGGCCTCCGGGGGCCTGTACCGGGACTGCCTGGTGCACGACTTCGACGCGGTCCGCTGGGTGACCGGGCACGAGGTCGTCGAGGTGTACGCGGCCGGTTCGGACGCGGGGCCCGCGCGGTTCCGCGCGAGCGGCGACGTCGACACCGCCGCGGCCGTCCTCACCCTGGACGACGGAACCCTCGTCGGCAGTACCGGGACGCGGTGCAACGGCGCCGGGTACGACGTGCGCATGGAGCTGGCCGGTGAGCTGGACCAGGTCTCCGCCGGGCTGGACGACCGTACGCCGATCGCCTCGACCGAACCACAGGGCCCGCCCGCGGCGAGCAAGCCGTGGGGCGGGTTCCTGGAGCGCTTCGCCCCCGCGTACGAGGCCGAGCTGGCGGCCTTCGTCCGGCTGGTGCGCGGTGAGGGCCCCAACCCGTGCGACGGCCGGGAGGCGCTCGCCGCCTTCCGGGTCGCGGAGGCGTGCGAGCGCTCGCGCCGGGAGCGGCGTCCGGTCCGGCTGGACGAGCTCCCGGATCTCTGAGGGGCCGCGGCGGCGGGCGCTCACGGTGCGGCGCCTACCAGCGCACCGGGTACTGCTTGACGCCCCGGACCAGGGCGCCCCTGATCCACTCGCGCGGCCCGGGCACCTCGGCGAGGTCCGGGAAGCGCTCCAGCAGGCTGCGCAGGGCGATCCGGCCCTCCATGCGGGCGAGCGGGGCGCCGAGGCAGAAGTGGATGCCGTGGCCGAAGGCCATGTGGCCGGGGCCCTGGCGGCGGATGTCGAACACGTCGGGCCGCGCGAAGCGGGCCGGGTCGCGGTCCGCGCTCGCCAGGGAGATCAGGACCGCGGTGCCCTCCTCGATGAAGGTGCCGCCGATCTCCAGGTCCTCGCGGGCGAAGCGGAAGGTGGAGGACTCCACCGGGCCGTCGTAGCGCAGGATCTCCTCGACGGCGCCGTCGATCAGCCCGTCGAAGTCGGCGCGCAGGGCCGCCAGCTGCTCGGGGTGGGCGAACAGGGCCCGTACGCCGTTGGTGATGAGGTGGCTGGTGGTCTCGTATCCGCCGATCATCAGCAGGAAGGCCATGGCGACCAGTTCCCGCGGGGTCAGCCGGTCGCCGTCGTCGTCGCGGCTGAGGGTCCAGGCGCTGAGCAGGTCCTCGCCGGGGGCGGCGCGCTTGGCGTCGGTCAGCTCGGTCAGGTAGGCGGTCATCTCGCGCAGGGCAGCGTCCTCGGCCTCCTGGCCGGTGGGCGAGACGATCTCGACGGACCAGGCCCCGAAGGGGGTGCGGTCGGCGTCGGGGACTCCGAGGAGCTCGCAGATGACGGTCATCGGCAGCGGGGACGCGAAGGACTTCACCAGGTCCGCGCCGCGGGACGGGTCCGCCTCCATCGCGTCCAGCAGCTCGTCCGTGATCTGCTGGACGCGGGGGCGCAGGTCCTCGACCCGGCGGGAGGTGAAGGGCCGGGACACGAGCCGGCGCAGCCGGGTGTGGTGGGGCGGGTCGGCGCGGTGCATGTTGGCGCTCGCGTCGGTGGTCTCGCGGTCGGCGAAGCTGCGGCCGGAGGTCAGCCAGTTCTTGGAGACGGCGGGGTGGACGAGGGCCTGCCGGGCCTCCTCGTCACCGACGATGAGACAGATTTCCGTGCCGTCCGTCGCCTTGACCCGGTGGACGGGTCCTTCCGCCCGCATCCGCGCGTAGTGCGGGTACGGGTTCTCGTTGAAGTCTTCGGCGATCGAACTGATATCGAGAACGGGCATGACCGTCACAGTAGGCGCGGCGATCAAGCGGGACGGAGCTACTTTCGGACAATCGTGCGGCCTGCGGCCGGCCGTTCAGCCCGCCGCGCGACGGCCCCAGGCGGTACCGGCGAGTACCAGGGCGGCGCCCGTCAGACCCGCGGCGCCGAGGTGCTCGCCGCCGAGGGCGATGCCCGCCGCCGCGGCCCAGAGCGGTTCGGTGCCGAGCAGCAGGCTGACCCGGGAGGGCGAGGTGCGGCGCACGGCCCACATCTGCACGAAGAAGGCGAAGAGGGTGCAGAAGACGGAGAGGAAGACGAGGCCGGCCCATTCGGCGGCCCCGAAGTCCGCCGCGGCCGCCCACGGGGAGGCGCCCGTACCGGGCAGGGCCGCGAGGACGGCGAACACCAGGACGGCGCCGCCGAGCTGGACGGTGGTCAGGGAGAGCGGGTCGGCGTCCTGGACGCTCTTGATCCGGGCCATCAGCAGCACGTGGAGGGTGCGGGCGAGGGCGGCGCCGAGGATCAGCAGGTCGCCGGCGCCGGGTGCGGTGAACCCGGCGCCCTGGGTGAGCAGGACGACACCGGCGACGGACACCGCGGCGGCGCCGAGGAAGGCGGGCGAGGGGGCGGTCCGCCGGACGGCCGATTCGGCGAGCGGGGTGAAGATCATGGTCAGGCTGATGATCAGCCCGGCGTTGGTGGCGGAGGTGTGCACCACCCCGTAGGTCTCCAGCAGGAAGATCCCGCCGAGTACGAGGCCCAGCACCCCGGCGCCGCGCAGCTGGGCGGCGTTCAGCGCGCGCAGCCGGCTCCACCCGGCGAGGACCAGGACGGGCAGCACGAGCGCGAAGCGCAGTACGAGGACCGCGATCACGGTGTGCGGGGTGGTGATCCCCTTGGCCGCGAGGTAGCTGCCGCCCCAGACGACGGCGACGAGCAGCACGGGCAGGTCGGCGAGCCGGGCCCGGCGTTCTGCGAGGGCGGGCGAGGGGGCGGCGAGCGTGGACACCGGGGCGTCTCCAGCGGCGGGAAGGGGGTGGAGACTTCGGCGGCTCGCACGGGTGCGGGCCCACGGTAGCCGAGTCGATCTTCCCGGTCGACCGGTTTCCGCGGCGCCCCTCCCCCGGCCCGGCCCGGTCCGCTGGAAGGGTTACTCGCCGATCGTGCCGAAGGCGGCGCGGCCGGCGGTCCGGTAGGTGTGGATCGCGATGCCGCTGCCCGTGGTGCGGGAGGCCGTCAGCTCGAAGGCCGTCGGCAGGCCGCCGGTGGAGAAGAGGCGGCGGCCGGCTCCCAGGAACACCGGGAAGGTCAGCAGGTTCAGCTCCTCGACGAGGTCCCGGGCGAGCAGCCACTGCGCCAGCTGCCCGCTGCCGTGCAGCTGGAGTTCGCCGTCGGTCGCGTCCTTGGCCCGGACCACCTCCGCCTGGAGCTGCTCGCCGTCCACGACGGTGGTGCCGGCCCAGGCGGGCTCCTTGAGGGTGGTGGAGGCCACGTACTTCGGCAGTCGGTTCAGCGGCCCCGCGATCGGGTCGGCGGGATCGTTCTGCTTCGGCCAGTACCCGGCGAAGATCTCGTACGTCTTGCGCCCGAGCAGGAACGCCCCGGCGCGGCCGAACAGTTCCGCGGCGAACTCCCCCATGCCCTCGTCGGCGAAGGGCGTCACCCAGCCGCCGTACTCGAAGCCGCCGCTGGTGTCCTCCTGCGGGCCCCCGGGGGCCTGGTACACGCCGTCGAGGGTCAGGAAGGTGGTGAGGGTCAGCTTGCCCATGGCTCTGCGCTCCTTGCTGGTTCGTCCTTGCCGGGTCGTCCTTGCCCGGGTTCAGACTCCCGGACCCCTCGGAACTCATCGGCGCGGCGCGCGAAAACGCCGTGTCCGATTCCTGCTGGCGGGCCGCCCCGGACTCCCATTTCATTGAACTCGCAACCAACTGACGAGGGAGAGCACCATGAACGGATCCGTGGCACTGGTGACCGGCGGCGGTCGCGGGATCGGCGCGGCCGGCGCCCTGCGGCTCGCGGAGGACGGGTTCGACGTCGTGATCACGTACGTCGACGACGCCGGGGCGGCGGCGGGGGTGATCGGCGAGGTCGAGGCCCTCGGGCGTCGCGGGCTGGCCGTACGGGCCGACGCGGGCGACCCCGAACATCGTCCACCCGGGTCCGGTGGAACCGGCATGAACCCGGCCGACGGGCCCTACGCGGCGCCCCAGGCGGCGATGACGGCCCTCGGCCGGTTCGGCACCGCCCGGGAGGTGGCGGCCATGGTGTCCTTCCTCGCCGGAGCGGACGCCCGGTACGTCACGGGCGCGGAGTTCTCCGTGGACGGCGGGCACGCGGCGTAGCGGGGCGCGGCCCGGCGGGCGTGCGGCCCGGCGGGCGTGCGGCCCGGCGGGCGTGCGGCCCGGCGGGCGTGACGAAGGGGCGCGCCGGCTCGCGGTGCGCCCCTTCGGTCAGGGCCCGCGCCCCGGGGGTGTCGGCCCCCGGGGCGGTCGTCGGGAGGGGTGGCGTCAGCCGCCCAGCTCCTGGTGGCGGGCGGCGTGCGCGGCCGCGCCCGTCTCCGTCAGCGAGCCGTACAGACGCAGGCGGGAGAAGCCGCCGTCCGGGAAGATGTCGATCCGCACGTGCGTGCCGACCGCCGGGGCGTCCAGTACGAAGCGGTGGTTGGTGTCGGGCTGGAGGCGGGTGCGCGGCAGGAACTCCGTCCACTCGCCCTCCTCGCCGGTCTTGACCGACAGCGAGGCCCAGCCGGCCGAGTTGCCCTTGAGGTACGCGGTGTCGATCTCGACGGCGCGGATCTCGGACTCGGCGACGAGCTGGTAGCGGATCCAGTCGTTGCCGTTGTCGCGGCGGCGGGCGGTCTCCCAGCCGTCGTCCATCTTGCGGGAGCGGCCCGGGTTGATGGTGTTGGTCGGCGGGGAGTAGAAGCGGTTGGACGCGTCCTCCACCGAGCCGCCGTTCTCCAGCGCGACGACGTCGAAGGTGCCGAGCGTGGCGAGCCACTGCGGGTCGGGGACGACCTCGCCGTAGACGCGCAGGCGGGCGATGCCGCCGTCGGGGTGCTGGTTGACGCGCAGGTGCGTGAAGCGCTGCTCGGCGCTGACCTCGAAGCCGTTGGCCGCGTGGCCGCCGACCGGGGTGCGCGGGACGAGCACGGTCCACTTGACGTCGTCACCGAGGAGCTCCTCCGGGGTCGGCGCGAGGGCGCCTTCCCAGTTGGTGCCCTCGACGGAGACGGCCTGCGGCATGTTGCCGCGGAAGTGGGCGGTGTCGACGACGATGCCGCGGATCACGCCGGGGGCGCCGAGGCGCACCAGGGCGTAGTCGTGGTCCTCGGGGGTCGGCCAGGGCTGGGTGGCGGAGACGCCGCGGCGGCGGCGGGTCTCCCAGCCGTCCATGACCTTGCCCTTGTGGCCGAAGTGCTCGGGGTCGAAGTGCGCGGCCTCGGCGATGAGCAGGTTCTCGCGCATGGCGAAGAACTCGTCGTTGGCGAAGGTGACACCGGCGCCCAGCTCACGGGCGGCGAGGTTCGCGTACTGGGTGAACGGGAAGTCCGCGGTGCGGTAGTCCGCGTACGGGTCGCCGCCTCCGTACGGGTTCGCGTTGCCGGTGAAGGAAGCCAGTCCAGTTGAACGCTGTGCCACTGTCAGTTCTGCCTTTCGAGGAGGAGGCCCGTGGGCTCGGTCGGGGTGCCGTGGTCGGCGATCTGGGTGCCGCGCAGCCAGGTGGACTTCACGACGCCGTGCAGGGTCTTGCCCGCGTACGCCGTGACCCGGTTGCGGTGGTGCAGTTCCGCGGGGTCCACGGTGAAGGTCTCTTCGGGTGCCAGGACGGCGAAGTCGGCGTCGCGGCCCGCCTCGATCGCGCCCTTCTGGGCCAGTCCGGCGAGGGCGGCCGGGGCGGCCGACATCCAGCGGACGACGTCCTCCAGGCTGCGGCCGCGCCTGCGCGCCTCGGTCCAGATCGCCGGGAGGCCCAGCTGGAGGGAGGAGATGCCGCCCCAGGCGGTGGCGAAGTCGCCGGTCTTCAGGTCCGCGGTGGAGGGCGAGTGGTCGGAGACGATGCAGTCGATGGTGCCGTCGGCGAGCGCGTCCCACAGGAGGTCCTGGTTGGCGGCCTCGCGGATGGGCGGGCAGCACTTGAACTCGGTGGCGCCGTCCGGGACTTCCTCGGCGGTGAGGGTGAGGAAGTGCGGGCAGGACTCGACGGTGATCTGCACGCCCTCGGCCTTGGCCGCGGCGATCAGCGGCAGCGCGTCGGAGGAGGACAGGTGCAGCACGTGGACGCGGGCGTTCAGCCGCCGGGCCTGGTCGATCAGGTTCTGGATCGCGGTGTTCTCGGCGTCCTTGGGACGGGAGGCCAGGAAGTCGGCGTACTTGGGGCCCGGGTTCTGCGGCGCGGACTCCAGGTGGTGCGGGTCCTCGGCGTGCACGATCATCAGGCCGCCGAAGCCGGTGATCTCCGCGAGGGAGGCGGCCAGCCGCTCCTGGTCGAGCTCGGGGAACTCCTCGACGCCCGAGGGCGACAGGAAGCACTTGAATCCGTAGACCCCGGCGTCGTGCAGCGGGCGCAGGTCCTTGACGTTGTCGGGCAGCGCGCCGCCCCAGAAGCCGATGTCCACGTGCGCCTTGGTCCGGGCGACCTCCTGCTTGACGCGGAGGTTGTCGGCCGTGGTGGTCGGCGGCAGGGAGTTGAGCGGCATGTCGAGGATGGTGGTGATGCCGCCGGCGGCGGCGGCGCGGGTGGCCGTCCAGAAGCCCTCCCACTCCGTGCGGCCCGGGTCGTTCACGTGGACGTGGGTGTCGACCAGGCCGGGGAGCAGGACGTCGTCTCCGAAGTCCTCCAGCCGGGCTCCGGCCGGTACCTCGGCGTCGTGCGCCAGCACCGCCGTGATCTTCCCGCCGGCGACGGCCACCGAGGCGGCGCGCGTCCCCTCGGGGGTGATGACGCGCGTCGAGCGCAGTACCAGTTCCACAGCCACGTCGGCCACCGGAACCTCCCCATCTACTTCCACAGAGCGAAATTCAACGTTCTGTTGACGGAGTCTTCACCCCGATCCGGAAGCAGTCAAGAGCGACCGGACGGACCGCTGACCCTCTCGGGCCGCAATTGGATGTTTCCACAGGATGGAATTAAGATTTCACTATCCAGAATGTAGCTACCACCACCAGGAACCGGACGGGTAACTTCCCGAGGACGTCCGCCACCAGGACAAACCGCCTCTGACCGGCGGGGACGGCAAGGGCCCGGATCTAGGGCCGCCGCCGACCGACCGGTAGGCTGCTCCCTTGCCTGCCAGCACCGAAAGGACCGCGCCCGTGCCGACGTCCAGCGCCAGCACCACCGACGCTTCCGCCAAGCCCACCGCCGCCAGCGGTGGCGTCCAGTCCCTCGAGCGCGCCTTCGATCTGCTCGAACGCATGGCCGACGCCGGGGGCGAAGTCGGACTCAGCGAGCTCTCCGCCGCCAGCGGCCTCCCGCTGCCCACCATCCACCGCCTGATGCGCACCCTCGTGGCGTGCGGCTACGTCCGGCAGCAGCCCAACCGGCGCTACTCCCTCGGCCCCCGGCTGATCCGCCTCGGCGAGTCCGCCTCGCGCCTGCTGGGCACCTGGGCCCGCCCCTACCTCGCCCGTCTGGTCGAGGAGACCGGTGAGACGGCCAACATGGCCCTCCTCGACGGGGACGAGATCGTCTACGTCGCGCAGGTGCCGTCCAAGCACTCCATGCGCATGTTCACCGAGGTCGGCCGCCGGGTGCTCCCGCACTCCACGGGTGTGGGCAAGGCGCTGCTCGCCCACACCCCCGCCGACGAGGTCCGCGCCCTGCTGTCCCGCACCGGGATGCCGGCCGCGACCGAGAAGACCATCACCACGCCCGAGGGCTTCCTGGAGGCGCTGGAGAAGGTCCGCAAGGCGGGCTACGCGGTCGACGACAACGAGCAGGAAATAGGAGTCCGCTGCCTCGCCGTGTCGGTGCCGAACTCGCCGACCGCCGCCGCGATCTCCATCTCCGGCCCGGCCGGCCGTGTCACGGAGGCCGTCGCCGAGTCCTTCGTGCCGATCCTCCAGGGCGTCGCCGCCGAACTGTCGGTGGCCCTCCAGAGCCAGAACCCGGCCTGACCCCGTACGCGTACGAAGGCCCCCGCGGCCCCTCTCCGGAGGGGCCGCGGGGGCCTTCGTACGCTTCAGGCCGCCGGGGACGGCTCCGGCGCGGTGAGGCGGCCGTCGGCCATCGTCGCCGTACGGTCCGTGCGGTCCAGGTGGGCGTGGTCGTGGGTGACCAGCACCGTGGCCGTGGAGCGCTCCCGGGTGAGGGCGACCAGCAGGTCGAGCACGGCCGCGCCCCGCTCGTGGTCGAGGGCGCTGGTGGGCTCGTCGACCAGCAGCACCGCGGGCTCGTTCATCAGGGCGCGGGCGATGTTGACGCGCTGGCGCTGGCCGCCGGACAGTTCGTGCGGGCGCTTGCCGGCCTTGTCGGCCAGGCCCACCGCCTCCAGCAGCTCCAGCGCGCGCCGGCGCATCCGGCCCGAGGGCCGGCCGGAGAGGTGGGCCATGACCTGGAGCTGTTCCAGGGCCGTCAGCGAGGCCAGCAGGTTCGGCTGCTGGAAGACGATGCCGATCTCCTCCCGGCGCAGGGCCGACTTCTCGGCGGCGCCGAGCAGGGCGGTGTCGCGGCCCGCGACGACGACCCGGCCGGAGTCCGGGGTGACCAGGGTCGCGGCCACCGCCAGCAGGCTGGACTTGCCGGAGCCGGACGGGCCGATGACGGCGGTCATGGTGCCCGCGGGCACCTCCAGGGACACCGCGTCCAGGGCGGTGAGGCGGCCTTCCCCGTCGGGGTACGTGAGCGTGACGTCGTGGACGAGCAGGGTCATCGGGCGCTCCCGAGGGCGGTCAGCGGGTCGACGGCGGTGATCCGCCGGATGGACAGGGCGGCGCCCAGCACGCCCAGCGCGATCATGATCGCGGCGGGGACCAGCACGGTGGCCGCGTCGAGGACGAAGGGCACGTCGCCCCCGCTGATCAGCGCGCCTGCGGCCACGGCCAGGGCGGTGCCGGCCCCGGTGCCGATCGCCAGCATCACCACGGCCTGGCCGAGGGCGTCCTTCAGCAGGTACGGGGTGGAGGCGCCGAGCGCCTTCAGCACGGCGACGTCGCCGCTGCGCTGGATCGTCCACACCGTGAAGAAGGCCCCTATGACCAGGGCCGAGATGGCGAAGAGGAAGCCGCGCATCAGCTGGAGCGAGCCGTTCTCGGCCTGGTAGGAGCCTATGGCGCCCAGGGCGTCCTCGACGGTCTGGGCGCGGGTCGAGGCGGCCCGGTCGCCCGCGGCCCAGTCCACGGCTCCGTCGCCGTCGAGGGCCAGGACGGTGGCCAGGGACTCCAGGGAGGTTCCGGGGTTGCCGATGCGCTGCCAGTCGTTCAGGTCCATCCAGACCACCGGGGTGTGGCTGTAGGCGGCCGTGCCGGAGACGCCGGCCACCGTCAGCTCCAGCGGACCGGCCTTCAGCTTGGCGCCCGCGGTGAGCCCGCCGAGCTCCTCGGCCGCCTTCTCGCTGAGGACGACCTGCCCCTGGGTGAGCCCGGCGCCGGCCGGCGCGAGACGGCCGGCCGATTCGACGCCGAAGAGGGACACGGCGGCGGTGCGCTCACCCGAGACCGCGTTGGTGGTGCGGATCCCGAGCGGCTCCGCCGACGTCACCCCCGGCCGTTCGCGCCAGGCCCGCCAGGCGCTCTCGGGCACCTGGGAGCTGGTGAAGGACACCTTCTGGTCCCCGGCGGGCGCGGCGAAGGCCAGCCGGGTCGCGGGCAGCCCGGTGATGGCCGAGATGTTCTCCCGGGCCAGTCCGGAGGTGAGCCCGGACAGCAGGCCGACCAGCAGTGTGATCAGCAGGACCACCGAGCCCATGAGGGCGAACCGGCCCTTGGCGAACCGTAGATCTCTCCATGCGACGAACATGTCCCCCACCTTGGTCTTCCGCGTGGGCACGGGACATCGCGCCACAGTAGTGATCCTCGTATCGAAAGACCCGTCCCGACATCGAACTTTTGGTTGACCGGAGCTCCCGGCGGCCGACTTACGCTGGTCGGGCCATGTCCGACGCCCCGCGCCCGCGCCCCCCGACCCCCGTCTCCCGCGTCCTGCGGCTGTGCCTGCACGCGCTGCTCTTCGGGCTGCTCGCGCTGGCCGCCGGGCGGGCCGTCGCCGCACCCGGGTCCGGGGCCCGGCCGGTGATCGCGGCCTGCGCGCTGCTGGGCGCCGTGTACGTGGCGGGCGTACTGACCCCCTCCGTCCAGCGCTCCGCGCGCGCCGCCGCGGTGTGGCTGGCCGCGGTGGGGGCGGCCTGGGCCGCGCTGCTGGTGGTCTCGCCCGACGGGCTGTGGATCGCCTTCCCCCTGTACTTCCTGGAGCTGCACCTGTTGAGGCTGCGCTGGGGCGTAGCGGCCGTCGCCGTCACCGCCTGCGCGGCGATCGGCGGGTTCCTCGCGCACAGCGGCGCGGTCACCCCCGGGGCCTTCCTGGGCCCGCTGCTGGGCGGGGCGGTGGCCGTCGCGACGGTGCTCGGCTACCAGGCCCTCTACCGCGAGAGCGAACGCCGCCGCGAGCTGATCGAGGAGCTGATGGCCACCCGGGCCGAGCTGGCGGCCGCCGAGCGGGGCGCGGGGATCCTGGCCGAGCGCGAGCGCCTGGCCCGGGAGATCCACGACACCCTGGCCCAGGGCCTGTCCTCGATCCAGCTGCTGCTGCGCGCGGCGGAGCGCGCCCTGCCGCCCGACGCCCCGGCCGCCGAGCACATCGGCCGGGCCCGGGAGGCCGCGCAGGAGAACCTCGCCGAGGCGCGCCGCTTCGTCCGCGCCCTGACCCCGCCGGACCTGGAGCACGGCTCGCTCGCCGGGGCGCTGGAGCGGCTCTGCTCGGGGGTGCCCGGTCCGCGCGTGCGGTTCTCCGTGAGCGGAGACCCGCGCGTCCTGCCCACCCCGTACGAGGTGGCGCTGCTGCGGATCGCGCAGTCGGCGCTGGCCAACGTCGTGCGGCACGCACGGGCCGGGCGCGCCGAGATCACCCTGACCTTCATGGACACCTCGGTGACCCTGGACGTGGTCGACGACGGCCGGGGCTTCGACCCCGCCGCCGCGCCCTCGGCGCCCGCCGACGGGGGCGGTTTCGGCCTGCCGGCGATGCGCGCGCGGGCCGAGACCCTCGGCGGGCTGTTCACCGTCGAGTCCGACCCGGGCCAGGGCACCGCCGTGGCCGTCACCCTGCCCCTGCCCTTGGAGGCGTCCTGATGACGATCCGGCTGCTGCTCGCCGACGACCACCCGGTGGTGCGGGCCGGGCTGCGCGCGGTACTGGACACCGAACCGGACTTCGAGGTGGTCGCGGAGGCCGCGACGGCGGAGCGGGCGGTGGAGCTGGCGGCCTCGGAGCCGGTGGACGTGGTCCTGATGGACCTCCAGTTCGGGGCCGGGATGCACGGCTCGGCGGCCACGGAGGCGATCACCGCGCGGCCCGGCGGGCCGCGGGTGCTGGTGCTGACCACGTACGACACGGACGCGGACATCCTGGCGGCGGTCGAGGCGGGCGCCTCCGGCTACCTGTTGAAGGACGCCCCTCCGGAGGAGCTGGCGGCGGCGGTGCGCACGGCGGCGGCGGGCCAGTCGGCGCTGGCCCCGGCGGTGGCGCTGCGGCTGATGGACCGCATGCGGACGCCCGCCGAGGCGCTGACGAAGCGGGAGCTGGAGGTGCTCCAGCTGGTCGCGGACGGCCTGTCGAACCAGCAGATCTCCAAGCGGCTCTTCCTCAGCCAGGCCACGGTCAAGTCCCACCTGGTGCACGTCTACGCGAAGCTCGGCGTCGACTCCCGCACGGCGGCCGTGGCGGTGGCCGGCTCCCGCCGCCTGATCCGCGCGCACGGATAACCGCGCGGCCTACGCCACCCAGTGCGGGCGCTCCACCGCCGGGGCCAGCGGTACGCCGTCGTGGAAGGCCGACGCGAGGAGCCGTACGCCCTCGTCGAGCCGGTCGGCGGGCAGGGTGTACGGGATCCGCAGCCGGTGTTCGAAGGTCCCCGGGTCCACGCCGAAGCGGGCTCCGCGGCCGATGTGGACGCCCGCGGCCGCGGCCCGTTCGGCGAGCGCGGAGCTCACCGGTTCGCCGAGGTCCACCCAGAGCGAGAGGCCGCCCGGGGGCAGCTGCCAGGACCATTCGGGGGTGTGTCGCTGGAGGGACCCGACGAGGGCCTCGCGCTGGACGCGCAGCTGGGCGATGCGCGCGGGCAGGGACCGGTCAAGGGCGTCCATCAGGGGCAGCGCCACGACCTGGTCGAGTACGGAGCCGGTCATGTCGGCGGACACGCGTACGGCCGTCAGCTCGGTGATCATCTTGGCGGTGGCCCGGATCCAGCCGACCCGCAGGCCGCCCCAGTGCGTCTTGCTGAGCGAGCCGATGGTGATCACGTGGTCGGCGCCGCCGCGCGGGGCCAGCGAGGCCAGGGGGGCGGGGGCCGGCACGTCCAGCGCGATGTCGGCGATGGTCTCGTCGACCACCAGCCAGGTACCGGTGGCCCGGGTCGCGGCGAGGAGGCGCAGCCGCTGTTCCGGTGGCATCAGCGCGCCGGTCGGGTTGTGGAAGTCGGGGATGACGTACGCCAGCCGCGGGACGGTCTGGCGCAGCGTGGACTCGGCGATCTCCAGGTCCCAGCCCGCGTCGGAGACGGCGATGGAGCCGGTGCGCAGCCGGGCGTGGCGCAGGGCGTCGAGGGCGTTGGCGTAGGTGGGGTTCTCGGTGACGACCCGGTCCCCGGGCCGGCAGAGGAGGCTGACGACCAGGGCGAAGGCCTGCTGGGCCCCGGCGGTGACGAGGATCTGCTCGGGGCGCGTGGGCAGCCCGCGCCGGGTGAAGCGGTCGGCGACGGCCGTACGCAGGTCGGGCAGCCCGAAGGGGTGGTAGCCGGGGGTGCGGGCGAGCTCGGGCAGCCGGGGCGCCGCCCAGGCCAGGGCTTCCGCGAGGCTGCCGTCGGGGGCGCCCATGGCGGCGATGGCGAGGTCGATGCCCGGTTCGTCGTCGGCCCGTCCGCCGATGCCGCCGACGAGGGCGTGGGTGCCGACGGGGCGGTGGCCTTCGGGCAGTTCGGTCCAGGTGCCGGAGCCGCGCCTGCTGCGCACGTAGCCGCTCTCGCGGAGCAGGTCGTAGGCGCCGGTGACGGTGGCGCGGCTGGCGCCGACGGCCTCGGCGAGTTCGCGTTCGGCGGGGAGGCGGACGTGCAGGGCGATCCGGCCGTCGAGGATCAGGGTGCGGACGGCGTCCGCGAGGGCCCGGTAGCCGGGGCGGGCCAGAACCTCCGCGGGGAGCAGTGCGGCGAGCTGCCGGCTGCCGATCGTTCTGTCCGCCGTCTGGACCACTCGCGCGTTCGCCATGCCAACCTCCCCCGATTGGCTCTGCCAGCCAGGCCAATCCAGGTCCAGACTCGCCTCATTGGACCCCGATTGGCAAGGAGAAGCCGATATGTACGAGCAGGTGTTCACCGACCGTGACGAGCGGGCCATGGCGGCCGCCTTCGAGAACCGGATCTCCGAGCCGCTGCGGATCGGCGCCGCGCTGGCCGCCGTCGGACGCGCCCTGGCGGGGCGCCCGCGGCGGGCCGCGAAGGCGCGAGAATCGTTGCCATGTCAGCACCCGAACGCCTCACCGACCCGTCCGCTGCCGCAGTAGCCGCCCCGCACGCCGGGGAGGGGCCGGTGGTCGCGGGACTGCTCCTGGCCGCCGGCGGCGGGCGCCGTCTCGGCGGACACCCCAAGGCCCTCCTGACCTACCGGGGCCGCCCGCTCGTGGAGAACGCGGTGCGCGTGCTGCGCGAGGCCGGCTGCGGTCCGGTCCACGTGGTGCTCGGGGCCTCGGCGGCCGAGGTCCGGGAGCGGGCCGACCTGACGGGCTGCGTGGTGGTGGACAACCCGGACTGGGAGGAGGGCATGGGCTCCTCCCTGCGGGTCGGCCTCGGTTCGCTGGCCGGTACGGGGGCCCGCGCGGCCCTGGTGTCCCTGGTGGACCAGCCCGGCATCGGCGCCGCGGCGGTGACCCGGGTCCGGGAGGCGTACCGCTCCCCCACGAGCCTGGCGGCGGCCGCGTACGGCGGGGAACGCGGGCATCCGGTCCTTTTCGGGGCGGACCGCTGGGCGGACATCGTGCGGACGGCGACCGGCGACCGGGGTGCGCGCGTCCATCTGAGGGAACACGCGAAGGAGGTCGTCCTGGTGGAGTGCGGGGACGTCGCGGCGGACTTCGACATCGACACCCCTCCCGACCTGGCACGACTGGCCGGGAGCGGGCCGGAGGAGGGCCTGCGCGGGGCGTGACCGAGGTGGCACCGAGGGCCACCGGCAGGCTGAATCTGTCGACTCAGAGAATCTCGACATCAACAAACCATTGAACTTCCACCATGAGGAAATTACTATCCACTGGTCAGAAGCGCCCTGAACCCCCAGACGGCGCCCGCGACCGTATTCCGGAACTCTCCACACCCGACGGCACTGCGTGCCGTCTCGCGCGAGCATTCCCCCGCGGCCGCCAGGCACCGCCGCTGAAGGAGTGACAGATATGTCCGCACCAGCGCCGTCCCCGCTGGCCATCGTCGACGCCGAGCCCCTGCCCCGGCAGGACGAAGTCCTCACCGAAGCGGCCCTCGCCTTCGTGGCCGAGCTCCACCGGCGGTTCGCCCCCCGCCGCGCGGAGCTCCTCGCCCGACGCGGCGAGCGGCGCGCCGAGATCGCCCGGACCTCCACCCTCGACTTCCTCCCGGACACCGCACAGGTCCGCGAGGGCGACTGGAAGGTCGCGCCGGCCCCGGCCGCGCTGAACGACCGCCGCGTGGAGATCACCGGTCCGACGGACCGCAAGATGACCATCAACGCCCTGAACTCGGGCGCCAAGGTCTGGCTCGCCGACTTCGAGGACGCCTCGGCTCCCACCTGGGAGAACGTCGTCCTCGGCCAGCTCAATCTCATCGACGCCTACGAGCGCCGCATCGACTTCACCGACCCGCGCACGGGCAAGGCGTACGCGCTGAAGCCCGCCGACCAGCTCGCCACCGTCGTGATGCGGCCGCGCGGCTGGCACCTGGAGGAGCGCCACCTCCGCTTCGAGGGCGGCCCGGCCTCCGGCTCGCTCGTGGACTTCGGCCTGTACTTCTTCCACAACGCGCAGCGCCTGATCGGCCTCGGCAAGGGCCCGTACTTCTACCTGCCGAAGACGGAGTCGCACCTGGAGGCCCGCCTCTGGAACGAGATCTTCGTCTTCGCCCAGGACTACGTCGGCATCCCGCAGGGCACCGTCCGCGCGACCGTCCTCATCGAGACCATCACCGCGGCCTACGAGATGGAAGAGATCCTCTTCGAGCTCAAGGACCACGCGGCGGGCCTGAACGCGGGCCGCTGGGACTACCTGTTCTCCATCGTGAAGAACTTCCGCGACGGCGGCGAGAAGTTCGTCCTGCCGGACCGCAACGCGGTGACCATGACCGCCCCCTTCATGCGGGCGTACACCGAACTGCTGGTCCGCACCTGCCACAAGCGCGGCGCGCACGCGATCGGCGGCATGGCGGCCTTCATCCCGTCCCGCAAGGACGCCGAGGTGAACAAGGTGGCCTTCGAGAAGGTCAAGGCCGACAAGGACCGTGAAGCCGGCGACGGCTTCGACGGCTCCTGGGTCGCCCACCCCGACCTGGTCCCGATCGCGATGGCCTCCTTCGACGCCGTCCTGGGCGACAAGCCGAACCAGAAGGACCGCCTCCGCGAGGACGTCTCGGTCGCCCCCGGCGAGCTGATCGCGATCGACTCCCTGGACGCGAAGCCGACGTACGAGGGCCTGCGCAACGCGGTCCAGGTCGGCACCCGTTACATCGAGGCGTGGCTGCGCGGCCTCGGCGCCGTCGGCATCTTCGGCCTCATGGAGGACGCCGCCACCGCCGAGATCTCCCGCTCGCAGATCTGGCAGTGGATCAACGCCGGAGTCGTCTTCGAGAACGGCAAGACGGCCACCGCCGAGCTGACCCGCGAGATCGCCGCCGAGGAACTCGCCGCCATCCGCGCCGAGGTCGGCGAGGAGGCCTTCACGGCCGGCAAGTGGCAGCAGGCCCACGACCTGCTCCTCCAGGTCTCCCTGGACGCCGACTACGCGGACTTCCTCACCCTCCCCGCGTACGACCAGCTCGTCGGCTGACCACCGCTTCGGCTGTCACGCACAGCAGCCGGAACACCGCCTCCGTCCCCGTCGCCCCCAAGGCGCCGGGGGCGGAGGCGTTTTCGGCCCCAGCCGGAACGGCCCGGCGGCCGCGGACCGGAGTCCGGACGGACAAGCGGAATCCACCGGCCCGAACGACCGGTCGGTCGTTACCCCATCGTAATCTGCGGCTACCTAGCGGTAACAACCGTCGGCATGTCACCTTTCCGAAAGCCACCGGCCGGCGGTATCCCCCACTTCCCCAGCCACGCACCGGAGTTCTTGCCGTCTCCGGCGTGGCCTACCGCAGGAGTTCCGCAGTGATCGGATTCCGCAACGCCAGCAAGAGCAGGAACGGCGGCCGGGTGCGACGGCCCGTCAGGGCCGCGGTGGCCGTCTCGGCCGTCGCCGGCGCGCTGATCGCCGCCGGCGCCGGCACCTCGGCGGCAGGGCCCCGGCCCGGACCGGGCACGGGACCCACCGCCGTGGTGTCCATGGGCGACAGCTACATCTCCGGCGAGGCCGGACGCTGGAAGGGCAACAGCCTGACCAACAGCGGGAGCAGGAACGGCACCGACCGGGCGTGGGTCAGCGGCAGTTCCTACGATCCCTCCAAGGTCTACGGCGCCACGGCGGGCGGCTGTCACCGCTCGGACTCGGCCGAGGTGTTCAGCGCGGGCGCGATCGCCGAGACGGCCGTGAACCTGGCCTGCTCCGGAGCGGTCTCCCGGAACGTCTTCCGGGCCTCGAACGGCGGCGTGTCCCAGAACGGCGAGGCCCCGCAGGCCGACCGGCTCGCGGCGGTGGCCGCGAGCAACAACGTGAAGATCATCGCCCTCTCCGTCGGCGGGAACGACCTGGGCTTCGCCGACATCATCAAGGACTGCGCCTACGACTTCGTGCTCTGGGGCTCCTACTGCCACGACGACCAGCAGGAGGGCGTCGACGCGAAGATGGACGGGGTCATGGCGGACGTCGGCAAGTCCGTCGACGAGATCCGCGCCGTGATGCGCGCGGCCGGGTACGCGGACTCCTCGTACCGCATCGTGCTCCAGTCGTACCCGTCGCCGATCCCGCGCGGCGCGGAGAACCGGTACACCCAGAGCGACTGGAGCCGGCTCAACACCGGCGGCTGCCCCTTCTGGAACCGGGACTCGGACTGGGCGCGGGACTCCCTCGTACCCCAGATCTCGAACCGCCTCAAGGCCGTCGCCGCCGCCAAGGGCGCCCAGTTCCTCGACCTGCGGGACATGATGCAGGGGCGCGAGGTGTGCGCGAAGGCCAGCAAGCAGGTCAGCTCCTCGGTCCCGGCCTCGGCGAAGACGAGCGAATGGGCGCGCTGGATCGACAACAACGAGTCGCAGGGCCTGATCCAGGAGTCCATGCACCCGAACCACTTCGGACAACTGGCGGCCGGGCGCTGCCTGGCACTGGCCGTCGCCCAGCCCGCGGGCTCGGGCGTCAGCTGCAAGAACACGGCCGGGGGCGACCACAGCGGGATGTACCTGACGCCCGCCCCGTAGCCGCGATCACCCCGTGGGGACGTCGCCCGACGCCCGCGGGGCGCGAACGAGCGGGCTGCCGTGGCCGGTTCCACGGCGGCCCGCTCCGCTCCTCCCGCAACGCCGCCTGCGGCCGGGCCTACGTCGCCACCTCGAACCTCCCCTGCGCGGCGCCCGGTTGGCCCGGCAGGGCGGCCAGGGCCGTGGCGAAGGCGGCGCGGCAGCGGAGCCAGTCCGGGTCCGCCGAGGTGGTGTGCAGGTCGCGGAGTTTGGGCAGTAGGTCCGCGGAGAAGTCGCGGGCGGCCTCGGCCGGGAGCAGGGACGGCAGGTTGTCGATGGCGATCACGTCCAGCGGGCGGTTCCCGCCGCGCAGGCGCCGGGCCGGGACCGTCCAGTCGGTGAGTTCGTCGTACACGGGCAGCAGGTGCAGCTCGGATCCCGTGTCACAGGTGATGTCGGCGATGACCGAGAGCCTGCGGGCCCCGGCCTCCAGGTCGTCCGGGGTCAGGAAGGGCGCCACGGGCCGGGTCGTGAGCACCGCGTTGACCAGGATGTCGTGCTCCAGCAGCGCGGCCTTGTCCAGCCGGCCCGTCGCGGCACGGCCCCAGCGGGTGACGGGGATTCCGGCCGCGGCGAGGGCGTCGCAGGCGCCGCGTCCGCTGCGGCCGCCGGCTCCGATCACCAGGGCCCGTAATCCGTCGGGCGCGGAGGCGCGGAGGCGGGCGTCGAGTTCGGCGCGGGCCTGGGGCACGAGCGGGGCCGCGAGCCGGCCGCGGGCGTGCAGTGCGGCAAGGGCGGCGCCCGCGTAGCCCGCCCAGTAGCCGAAGGCGGCCAGGCGACGGCCCTGCGCGTCGGCGAGGTACTCCAGGTCGAGCAGGGTTCCGCCGCCGGCCGCGAAGCGCCTCAGCAGGCCGGGAGCCTGGGCCTGGCCCTTGTAGGCGTGCCCGAAGTACACGTGCCGGTGGTGCAGGCGCTCGGGCGCGGGCGGGAGTTCCTTCAGTCCGAGGACGTACGCCGACCCGGGCGCGGCCTCGGCCCAGGAGCCGGCCGGGGCGGCGCGGCAGCCGGCGGCCAGGTAGTCGTCGAGGGGGAAGACCCGGTGCGCGGAGTCCTCCACGGTGACCCGTACGCCCTGCCGGACGAGGCGTCCGGCGTCGTCGGGGGTGAGCGGGGCGCGCCGTTCGGTGGGCCGGGTCTCGTTGCGCATCCAGAGCTGCGGAAGATCTGCCATCGCTGTGCCACCTGTCTGCTCAGAGGGGTGGGGACGAGCGGGCGGCGCGCGGGCCCCGGGGGTGGGGGGACCACGTGCTCATGCGATGTCTTTCCGCGTCCTTGACGCTGCACGCGGGTTCGGGGAGGGAACTCCGGGCCCGGGCGCACCGTGCGCACCGCGGGTCTTCCCGGGCCCCAGAGCTGCGGCGGCGACGGCCGCTTGTGCGTCCGGGCGCCGGGGGCGTGCGCCGCTGCGGGGCGGGGGCCGGGCCGGCGCGCGCGTACGCGTGCGGCGGTGCGCACGTCACACCCGCAGTGGGTGACGTACGCACCGCCGCACGCCGGTCGGGTGGGGCCGCGGTGCCGGTGGTCCCGGTACCGTCGCTCCCCGTGCCGGGGTCCCGCGTCAGTGCACGAAGGCGGGTTCCGGGGCCTGTTCGGAGGCGGCGCCCTTCCTGGAGCCGAGGTGGTTGAAGGCCAGGTTGAGGACGATCGCGACGACGCATCCGGTGCTGATGCCGGAGTCGAGGACGACGAGGAGGTCCTTGGGGAAGGCGTGGTAGAACTCCGGCGCGGCGATCGGGATCAGGCCGATGCCGACGGAGGCGGCGACGATCAGCGCGTTCTCGCCCCGCTCCATGGCCGCGCCGGCCAGGGTCTGGATGCCGCTGGCCGCGACCGAGCCGAAGAGGACGATGCCGGCGCCGCCGAGGACGGGCAGCGGCACGACCCCGATGACGGAGGCGGCCACCGGACACAGGCCGAGCAGGATCAGGATGCCGCCGCCCGCGGCGACCACGAAGCGGCTGCGCACCTTGGTCATCGCGACCAGGCCGATGTTCTGGGCGAAGGCGCTGCACATGAAGCCGTTGAACAGCGGGCTGATGGCGCTGCCGAGGGTGTCGGCGCGCAGGCCGCCCTCGATGGTCTTCGCGTCCGCCGGCCGGCCGACGATCTTGCCGAGGGCCAGGATGTCGGCGGTGGACTCCGTCATGCAGACGAGCATGACGATGCACATCGAGATGATGGCGGCGACCTGGAACTGGGGGGCGCCGAAGTGGAAGGGGGTGGGGAAGCCGACGAGGTCCGCGTTGCGGATGGCGTCGAAGCTGGTCATGTTCAGCGGTATCGCGATGAGCGTGCCCGCGATCAGGCCGAGCAGGATGGAGATCTGCTGGAGGAAGCCGCGCAGGAACTTCCGCATCAGCAGGACGATCGCCAGGGTGAGGGCGGCCATGCCGATGTTCTGCATCGAGCCGTAGTCGGAGGCGGTGCTGTTCCCGCCCTGCGACCAGTTGAACGCCACCGGGAGCAGTGACACGCCGATCAGCGTGATGACGGTGCCGGTGACGACGGGCGGGAAGAAGCGGACGAGCTTGCCGAAGTAGGGGGCGGCGAGGAAGCCCACGAGTCCGGCGACGATGATCGCGCCGAAGATGACGGGGATGGCGTTGTCCCCCTCCCCCTTGCCGATGGCGATCATCGGGGTCACGCCGGCGAAGGAGACGCCGTTGACGAAGGGGAGTTTGGCGCCGATCTTCCAGAACCCGAGGGTCTGGAGGAGGGTGGCCAGGCCTGCGGTGAAGAGGGAGGCGCCCATCAGGAAGGCGGTCTCGGTGGCGGAGAGACCGACGGCGGGGCCGACGATCATGGGCGGTGCGACGACACCCGCGTACATGGCGGCCACGTGCTGGAGGCCGCTCGTGAACATCTTCAGCGGGGGCAAGGTCTCGTCGACCGGGTGCTTCTCCTCCGGTACTGCGACTGCATCTTTGCGAAACCTGGGCGTTGCGGCCACGGCTTCCTCCGGTCGGTTAAACACGTCGGCAGGGACGTGGGTGTCTTGGAGGTGGTGCGAAAGCGTGCTGGTCGAGCCTGTCTTCAGTTGTGGGGTCGTGCCGAATGCGGGTCCCAAGGGGTGCGGAAACGATTCGCCCAAAAACCGGTTCCACGAGGTGTGCTGCGCTGGAGCTGGTGGTGCCGTGGCAGTGGCGCGGGACGAGTGCTGCGGGGCAGCCGTCACGGGTCACCGGCCCCGGGGGCGCCCTCGGATCTCTCCTCGGGCGCGTCCCGGGAACGGCTGCCGCGGACCCCGCTCGGGTCCGCGGCCGCCGGCCGGGGGCCGTCCCCCCCGACCGGACTCCGGGGGATCAGGCCTGCGCGGAGATCCGCGCGAGGCGCTGGGCCTCTTCCCGCGTGGACACCGCGATGGCGTCCTCGTCGGCGAAGAGCAGTCGGTTGTTCTCGACGATCTGCTTGCCGTTGACGAACGAGGCCGTCACCGGGGCCGCCGCACCGAAGACCAGCGCGGTGACCGGGTCGGCGATCGAGGAGTGCAGGAAGGTGTTCAGGTTCCACAGGACGAGGTCGGCGCACTTGCCGACCTCAAGCGAGCCGATGTTGTCGGCGCGGCCGAGGACCTGGGCGCCGCCGTAGGTACCGAGGCGCAGGGCCTGGCGCGCGTTGAGGGCGCGCTCGCGGTGGACCGGGTTCAGGCGGTTGATCAGCAGCGCGTTGCGCAGCTCGGTGTGCAGCTCACCGGACTCGTTGGAGGCGGTGCCGTCCACGCCGAGGCCCACCGGTACGCCGGCGGCCAGCATGTCCGGGACGCGGGCGATGCCGGCGGCCAGACGGGCGTTGGAGGACGGGCAGTGCGCGACACCGGTCTTGGTGCGGGCGAACGCGGCGATGTCGGAGTCGTTCATGTGGACGCTGTGCGCCATCCACACGTCCTCGCCGAGCCAGCCGGTCGACTCGAAGTAGTCGGTCGGGCCCATGCCGAACAGTTCCTTGCAGAACTGCTCTTCCTCGACGGTCTCGGAGCCGTGCGTGTGCAGGCGCACACCCAGGCGGCGGGCCAGCTCGGCACCCTGCTTGAGCAGCTCGGTGGAGACCGAGAAGGGGGAGCAGGGGGCGACGGCGACCTGGGTCATCGAGTCGAAGGAGGCGTCGTGGTACTTCTTGACGGTCGCCTCGGTGTCGGAGAGCGCGCCTTCGAGGGTCTCGACGGCGTGGTCCGGCGGCAGGCCGCCGTCCTTCTCGCTGCGGTCCATCGAACCGCGGGCGAGGGTGAAGCGGACACCCATCTCGGACGCGGCGCGGATGATCGAGCCGGACAGGTCGCCGGAGCCCTTGGGGAAGACGTAGTGGTGGTCCATCGCGGTGGTGACGCCACCCTTGGCCATCGCGGCGAGGGAGCCCTGCGCGGCCGAGTACGTCATCTGCTCGTCGATGCGCGCCCAGGTCGGGTACAGCGAGACCAGCCAGTTGAAGAGGTTGTGGTCGGTGGCCAGGCCACGCGTGATCCACTGGTAGAAGTGGTGGTGCGTGTTGACCAGACCGGGAGTCACGAGGTGCCCGGTGCCGTCGATGCGGCGGACTACGTTCTCGAGGTTCTCGGGGGCCTTGCCCGCGCCGATGGACTCGATCTTGTTGCCGGCGACGACGATGTGACCCGAGGCGTACTCGGTGTCGTTGGCGTCGACGGTCGCAATCGCACAGTTCTCGATGACGATGCGCTCGACGGCGCTGTCAGGGGCTGCCGATGCTGCCATGGGACTTCCTCGTGCTTTCAGTGGCGGTGCGGGCACGGCAAAACCCAGGGGATTTGAGTGCCGGAGCCGGGGGCCTTGGCAGCTGACAGTACTGCCGCCCCGTGTGTTGCGTCCGGGTGCCGATTCAGGAAGTTGAAGAGTGTCGCGCGCCCCGGGGCCACTGCGGAGCCCCGGGACGCGCGTGCCGCGCTCAGAGGTTGGTCATGTCCACGGGGATACGGGCGTCAACGCCGTCGCGGAGAACCGTCGCCTCGATCAGACCGTACGGGCGGTCGGCGGCGAAGTAGACCTCGTTGTCGTTCTTGAGCCCGAAGGGCTCCAGGTCGACGAGGAAGTGGTGCTTGTTCGGAAGCGAGAAGCGGACCTCGTCGATCTCCGAACGGTGGTTGATGATGCGCGAACCCATCTGGTACAGGGTCTGCTGCAGCGAGAGGGAGTAGGTCTCCGCGAAGGCCTGGAGCATGTGCTTGCGGGTCTCGGCGTAGGACTTCTCCCAGTTGGGCATCCGCTGCTCGTCATCGGACCAGGCGAAGCGCCAGCGAGCCGAAACCTGGGTCGCCAGGATGCGGTCGTAGGCCTCCTTCAGCGTCGTGTACTTGTCCTTCACGTAACCCCAGAACTCGGAGTTCGTGGAGTTCATGACGACGAGGTCCTTGAGGCCGGAGATGACCTCCCAGTTCTTGCCGTCGTACGTGATCTGGGTGACGCGGGTCTCGCCGCCGTTGCGGACGAAGGAGTGGTTCACCTCGTCGGAGCCGATGAACTTGGAGTTGGCGTCCGAGGTGGCGATCCGGGACCAGGAGTACTCCTCGATCCGGATGCGCGCCTTCTGGATCGGCTCCTGGCTGTTGACGAACCAGCGCGCCAGGTGGATGCCGAACTGCTCGGCGGACTCGATGCCGTATTCCTTCGCGAAGGCGTACACCGTGTTCTTGGTGGTGTCCGTCGGCAGCACGTTGGCGTTCGAGCCGGAGTAGTGGACGTCGTCCATGTCGCCGGAGAGGGCGACCGAGACGTTCAGGTCCTTGATGTGGTGGGTGTCGCCGTCCCGCGTGATCTTGACGACGCGGTTCTCTGCTTTGCCGTACTGGTTCTGGCCGAGAATCGTGGCCATGCTAGCTCCCTCGGTAAACGGAGTAGCCGAACGGGTTGAGCAGCAGCGGTACGTGGTAGTGCTCGCCCGGGTTCACCGCAAAGGTGATGGTGACCTCGGGGAAGAACGCACCGCTGTCCCTTACGCGGGGGGCGTCCTGCTGCGCCTCGGCTTGCTTCTTGGAGAAGTACGTCTCGGTCTCGAAGTCGAGACGCACGTGGGTGGTGCCCTCCGGCAGCGCCGGCAGGTCCTTGCAGCGCCCGTCCGCATCGGTGGCGGATCCGCCCAGGGCCGCCCACTCGCCGTCGAGACCCGTACGGGCCGACAGGGAGATGGCGACGCCCTCGGCGGGCTTGCCGATGCTGGTGTCCAGGATGTGAGTGGACACCGACGCGGTGGTTGCCGTGCTCATGGTCACTCTCCTTCTACGAGTCGGGTCAGGCGGATCTTGTTGATCTTGACGAGCTCGCCGCGGGCGATTTCCCGCTCCTGCTCCGGCGAGTTGTCGATCCGGACCTTGACCGCGTCCCGCATGAACTCACCGGTCGCACCGGTGGCACAGATGAGGAAGACGTGGCCGAACTTCTCCTGGTAGGCCAGGTTCAGTTCGAGGAGCTCGGTCTTGAGCTCCTCCGAGGCACCGGCCATGCCACGCTGCTCGCGGGCGGAGGTCGGGTCCCCCGGCTTCGGCCGGCCGATCGGCGCGTGGCCGCCCATCGCCTCGCCCAGGTCCTCCGCGGTGAGCTCCGCCATGGCGGATTCGTTCGCGGCGAACAGGGAGTCGGCGGTGGCGAAGGGGCGCTGGGCGAGGAGCTTGCCGCCCCACGCCGAGCTGGCGCACACCTCGTGCAGCTCGGCCGTGGCCTCGCTGTCATCCAAGGCGTTGAACCGGGCGAGACCCGGGGTCGGACTCGAAGTCACGGTAGGCCTCCGTGGCCTGTTGTTGCTTAGACGGGCTGCGCATAGCTAACGCCCTCGACAACACGGCGTCAACACTTTGTTGAAACTTCCCGTACACAAAAGCCGCCGCCCGGGTGAATTGGGCGGCGGCTCGTCACCAGCGGTGACTCGTCCTTCACTCTTGGCTGCTCTTCGGCCCTTTCGGGGTGGCGGAATCCCTGTTCAGGTAGTTGTAGACCGTGAAGCGGCTTACGCCGAGGGCTCCCGCGACCGTTTCCACGCCGTGCCGGACGGAAAAGGCACCGCGCGCCTCGAGTATCCGCACCACGTCCTGCTTGGACTTCCGGTCCAGCTGGGCCAACGGTACGCCGTGCCGGCGTTCCAGGGCCGCCAGGATGTGGTCCAGCGAGTCGGAGAGCTGGGGCAGCCGCACCGCCAGCAGTTCCTGGCCCTCCCAGGTCAAGACCACGTCGTCCGGCTGCGCCAGGGCCGGATCCATCAGCTCGCCGCCCATCGCGTCCACCAGGGGCTTGACCGCGGCGACGAACGGGTGGTCACGGGGCTCGGTCACGGGGTCTCCTCCCGGATCACGTTCACCTGGAGCGAGACGCGCGTGGCGCCGGCCTCCAGGGAGTCGCGCAGCAGCGCGGCCACCGCGCTCAGCACCCGGTCGGACTCGCCCTCGGCGGTGTTGCCGAACGGGCCGACGTCCACCGCGTCCAGCTGCGCCCTCTGGATGACCTCGCGAGCGGCCACGGCATGGGCGGGGGCCTCTTCGAGGTCGAAGGGCTCGGTCGTGAACTCCACTCTCAATCGCACGCAGGTCAACCTACTGCGCGGTCAGGATTTTTCGGGAGTCCGCACTTGACATCCGCGCGCAAGCCCATGCAGTCTTCCATCAAGCAGAAAATAACTTCCGCAATACGGAAGGAGCGCACACCCCTCATGGGATACACGGACCAGCGCTTCGATGTGAACCTGTCGATCCTCTTCACGGAACTCCCGCTTCTGGAGCGTCCCGCGGCTGCCGCCGCGGCGGGCTTCACGGCGGTCGAGCTGTGGTGGCCCTGGATCGAGACCCCCACCCCCGCTCAAGCGGAACTCGACGCCCTCAAGAAGGCTCTTGAGGACGCCGGCACCCAGCTGGTGGGCCTGAACTTCTACGCCGGCCAGCTGCCGGGACCGGACCGCGGTGCGGTCTCGGTACCCGGTGAGGAGTCGGACCGCTTCAACGCCAACATCAACGTCGCGGCGGACTTCGCCGCCTCGGTGGGCTGCAAGGCGCTGAACGCCCTGTACGGCAACCGCGTCGAAGGCGTGGACCCCGCCGTCCAGGACGAGCTCGCCCTGAAGAACCTGGTCGTGGCCGCTCAGGCCGCGGACCGCGTCGGCGCGATCCTCCTGATCGAGACCCTCAACAAGCCCGAGTCGCCGCTCTACCCCCTGGTGAGCGCACCGGCCGGCATCGAGGTCGTGGACAAGGTCAACGAGGCCACCGGCCTCGGGAACGCCAAGTTCCTGCTCGACCTGTACCACCTGGCGATGAACGATGAGGACCTCTCCGAGGTCATCGAAAAGTACGCCGCCAAGACCGGCCACGTCCAGATCGCGGACAAGCCGGGACGCGGTGCCCCCGGCACCGGCGAGCTGCCCCTCGAGGCGCTCCTGGACCAGCTGAAGAAGGCCGGATACGAGGGCTACGTAGGCCTCGAGTACAAGGCGGCCGACGCCGCCGCGTCCTTCGAGTGGCTGCCGGCCGAGGCCCGCGCCGCCCGATAGGCGGACAAAGTCCAGGCGATCAGCCAGGCACCCCCCGCACTTTTCGTACAAAGCATTAAGAGAAGGACCCTCATCATGAGCAACCTCCCCAAGATCGCCTGGATCGGTCTCGGAATCATGGGCTCCCCCATGGCCGAGAACCTCCTGAAGGCCGGCTACTCGGTCACCGGCTTCACCCTGGAGCAGGACAAGCTCGACCGCCTCGCCGCCGCCGGCGGCAGCGCGGCCGGCTCGATCGCCGAGGCCGTCAAGGACGCCGACGTCATCATCACGATGGTGCCCGCCTCCCCGCAGGTCGAGGCCATCTCCTACGGTGAGAACGGCATCCTGGAGAACGCGAAGTCCGGCGCGCTGATCGTCGACATGTCGTCGATCACCCCGCAGACCTCGATCGACCTCGCGAAGAACGCCGCCGAGAAGGGCATCCGCGTCATCGACGCCCCGGTGTCCGGCGGCGAGGCCGGTGCCATCGAGGCCGTCCTGTCGATCATGGTGGGTGGCGAGCAGGCCGACTTCGACGAGGCCCTGCCGGTCCTCCAGGCCCTCGGCAAGACCATCGTCCTGTGCGGTCCGCACGGCTCCGGCCAGACGGTGAAGGCCGCCAACCAGCTCATCGTCGCGGTGAACATCCAGGCTTGCGCCGAGGCCGTCGTCTTCCTCGAGAAGTCGGGCGTGAACCTCACCGCCGCCCTGGACGTCCTCAACGGCGGTCTGGCCGGCTCCACGGTCCTGACCCGCAAGAAGGACAACTTCCTGAACCGCGACTTCAAGCCCGGTTTCCGGATCGACCTGCACCACAAGGACATGGGCATCGTCACCGACGCCGCCCGCAACGTCGGTGCGGCCCTCCCGGTCGGCGCGGTCGTCGCCCAGCTCGTCGCCTCGCTGCGCGCCCAGGGTGACGGCGGTCTGGACCACTCCGCGCTGCTCCGCGCGGTCGAGCGCCTCTCCGGCGCCCAGATCTGATCCGGTTCTGATCCAGATCTGAGTACCCCTCCCCTCACGGGGCCCTGAGTTTCCGGATGGTGCCGGTGCTGACACCTGTCCTGTCGCGCCCAAGCGCCGGCACCGTCCGGATTTCCTCTCCTCAATCTTTGTTCAACAAACTGTTGACGTTTAGTTCTCGCCGAAATTAGGCTGTTCCGCATGACGGAAGACGCTTTCCGTCAGCAGTTACCCGTACGGAAGGTCACCATGTCGAAGCGCACGCTGACGACCGAGTCCGGCGCCCCGGTCGCCGACAATCAGAACTCCGCCACCGCCGGCGTCGGTGGCCCGCTCCTGGTCCAGGACCAGCAGCTCCTCGAGAAGCTTGCCCGGTTCAACCGTGAGCGCATCCCGGAGCGCGTGGTGCACGCCCGCGGCTCGGCGGCGTACGGCCACTTCGAGGTGACCGACGACGTCACCGCGTACACCAGCGCCGCGTTCCTGAACACGGTCGGCAAGAAGACCGAGACCTTCCTGCGGTTCTCCACCGTGGCGGACTCGCTCGGCGGCGCGGACGCGGTCCGCGACCCCCGCGGCTTCGCGCTGAAGTTCTACACCGAAGAGGGCAACTACGACCTCGTCGGCAACAACACCCCGGTGTTCTTCATCAAGGACCCGATCAAGTTCCCCGACTTCATCCACTCCCAGAAGCGCGACCCCTTCACGGGCAAGCAGGAGCCGGACAACGTCTGGGACTTCTGGGCGCACGCCCCCGAGGCGACGCACCAGATCACCTGGCTGATGGGTGACCGCGGCATACCCGCGTCCTACCGCCACATGAACGGCTACGGCTCCCACACCTACCAGTGGACCAACGCCCAGGGCGAGGCCTTCTTCGTCAAGTACCACTTCAAGACGAACCAGGGCATCCGCTGCCTGTCGGGCGAGCAGGCCGCCGAGCTCGTCGGCAAGGACGCGAACTCGCACCAGACCGACCTGCTCCAGGCCATCGAGCGCGGTGTGAACCCGAGCTGGACCCTCTACGTCCAGATCATGCCCGCCGCCGAGGCCGCGGACTACCGCTTCAACCCGTTCGACCTCACCAAGGTGTGGCCGCACAGCGACTACCCGTTGCAGCGCGTGGGCCGTCTGGTCCTCGACCGCAACCCGGACAACGTCTTCGCCGAGGTCGAGCAGTCCGCGTTCTCCCCGAACAACTTCGTCCCGGGCATCACCGCCTCGCCGGACAAGATGCTCCAGGGCCGTCTCTTCGCGTACGCCGACGCCCAGCGCTACCGCCTCGGTGTGAACCACACCCTGCTGCCGGTCAACGCCCCGAAGGCCACCACGGCCGACAACTACGGCCGCGACGGCGTCATGGCGCTGCGCAACGGCTCGCGCCACGACAAGAACTACGAGCCCAACTCGTACCAGGGTCCGGCCGAGACCGGTCTGGCGCTGGGCGCCCCCAAGGCCGTCTCCGGCTACACGGGCACCCACGAGGCCCCGGCCCACACCAAGGACGACAACTTCTTCCAGGCCGGTGAGCTCTACCGCCTGATGTCGGAGGCCGAGAAGGAGCGTCTGGTGGCGAACATCGCCGGCGGTCTCTCCCAGGTCACCCTGGAAGACGTCATCGAGAAGAACCTGGCTCACTTCCACGCCGCCGACGCCGACTACGGCAAGCGCGTCGAGGAGGCCGTCCGCGCCCTGCGCGACGCCTGAGCCACACAGCTGTACCGGGGGCCTGACGGGAGGTCAGGCCCCGGGTGCTGAGCCCGACCCGTGGACCCGGATGAGGGGTGGTACGCGGTGAGGGCCGGACGAGGACCGTGGCGAGCGAGCGAGCCAGTGCGGTGGTAATGGGTTCCGAGGCCCGTCTCTTGACCTGAGGGAGACGACGCCGGAGTTCTCGTCGCCCGCCCGCCACGGTCCCAGCCATCTCCCGCGCATATAGGGGACACGCACAGCGTCCCCTCCGTGCGCGGGACCACCTCCCCCCGACAACTCCGCCCGGCGGTGCGAACGTCCTGTCGCGCCAGCCTCGCTCCGTCGGGCGGTACCAGCCAGAGCGCCGAGTCACGGACGGTCCCGTGACCCGGCGCTTTGTCGTTCCCGGGCTTTGCCGTTCTCGGGGCTTTGTCGTTCGGGGGGCTTTGCCGTTCGGGGGGCTTTGCCGTTCCCTCCGTGCGGTGCTCCCGGCGCGGGAGGCCCTTACGCCAGCGGCTCGGTGAGCTGTCCGTAGAGCTCGGGGCGGCGGGTCTGGAGGAGGCCGAACGCCAGCCAGTCGCGGCGCTGGTCGAGGTCGAGGTCGGCGACGAGGACGGCGGGCCGGTCGCGGGGGGCGCGCAGCACGACGCGGCCGTAGGGGTCGGAGATGAAGGACGAGCCGTAGAAGGTGGAACGGCCCTCGGTGCCCACCCGGTTGGGGACGATCATGAAGAGGGCGTTGGCGAGGCCGTTGGCGGTGATGGCGTGTTCCCACATCGGCCGGGTGTCGAGGTCCGGGAGGCCGACCTCGGAGCCGATGGCGGTGGGGTGGACGAGGATCTCGGCGCCGTGCAGGGCGTAGGCGCGGGCGAGTTCGGGGAACCACTCGTCCCAGCAGGTGGGGAAGCCGAAGCGGGCGCCTTCGTGGGAGACGACGGGGAACCCGCTGTCACCGGGGCGGAAGCAGAGGTCCTCGCGGTAGCCGGGGAAGGCCGGGATGTGGTTCTTGCGGGTCCGGGCGATGAGCTTGCCGTCCGGGCCGACGCAGACGGCGGTGTTGTAGCCGAGGCCGCCGTCCTCGGCGCGCTCGTAGAGGGAGGCGTGGACGGTGACGCCGAGGTCCGTGGCGAGCTCGCCGGCCAGCCGGACGGTGGGTCCCGTGCCGAGGTCCTCCAGGTGGCGTGCGGCGCCGTCGGCCATCGGGTCGTCGGTGGTGCAGAAGTAGGGGCTGCGGGTGAGTTCGGGCAGGCAGACCACCGTGGCGCCCTGTGCGGCGGCCAGGGCGACGCCCTCGCGGATCCGGTCGTCGTGCTCGTTCGCGTCGGGGTACCAGCGCGTCTGGACGAGGCCGACGCGCAGCATGCCGCGCTCGGCGGGTTCCGTGCGGGCCGGGGAGCCGAGCGGGGAGCCGTGGGAGGTGAGGAGTGCGTACGGGGTCACGCGCGGGCCTCCTTCGGGAGCTGCTGGGTGATGCAGTGGACACCGCCGCCGCCGTAGGCGAGGACGGGGGCCTGTACGCCGACGACCTTGCGGCCGGGCAGGGCGGCGGCGAGCACGGCGAGCGCCTCCTCGTCGCGCGGGGTGCCGGCGACGGGGACCACGCAGCCGCCGTTGGCGAGGTAGAAGTTCAGGTAGCCGATCTCGATCGGGACGCCCTCCACCTCGCCGCGGGAGGTCTGCGGGACGGTTATGACCTCCAGCCTCCGGCCCCGGGCGTCGGTGGAGGCCTCCAGGACGGCGAGGTTGGCGCGCATCCGGGCGTGGTCGGGGTGGGCGGGGTCGTCGGGGAGGGAGACCACCACCGTGGCGGGGGCGACGAAGGCGGCGACGCCGTCGACGTGCCCGTCGGTCTCGGTGTCCTCCAGGCCGCCGTACGGGAGCCAGATGATCTTCTCGATGCCGAGGCGGCGCTTGAGCTCGTCCTCGATCTCGGCGCGGCTCATGCGGGGGTTGCGGTTGGGGTGCAGGAGGCACTGCTCGGTGGTGATCAGGGTTCCCTCGCCGTCGACGGTCAGGGCGCCGCCTTCGAGGACCATCGAGGAGTGGACGCGGGGGATGCGGAGCCGGTCCAGGAGGAGCGCGGCGAACTTGTCGTCGGCGGTCCAGGGGTGGTGCTTCTCGCCCCAGGCGTTGAAGCGGAAGTCGACGCCGACGCGGGTGCCGTCCGCGGCGTGGGCGAAGATCGGGCCCGAGTCGCGCAGCCAGGAGTCGTCGATGGGCAGTTCGATGACCTCGATGGGGTGAATGCCGGACGCCTCCTCGCGGCCGGGGGTGCTCTCGCGGCCGGTGGTGCCCTCGCCGCCTGGGGCGTCGGCGCCGCATGCGGCCCGGGCCTCGTCGGCCAGGCCGGGGGCGGCGGTCATGAGGACGGGCTCGAAGGCGGAGATGGCGCGGGCGACTGCCGCGTACTCGCGCTTGGCCGCCTCGAAGGCCGGGCCCCACAGTTCGCGGCGGGTCGGCCAGGCCATGAGGCAGGCCTCGTGTTCGGTCCATTCGGCCGGCATGCGCGGGTTCATCGGAGAGCTCCTCGGGTGCGGGTGTGTGGGTGTGTGGTCCCGGGTCCCGGGCCGTGGTGTGCGGCCGTCTTCCTGACTGAAATTTCAGTCAGGAAGACAGGCGGCTGAAAATCCGGTCAGGGGGCACGGTGGGGACTATCGTGTGTCCTGACTGAAAGGTCAGTCAAGGGGTGAACGACCGAAAGGTGCGAGCAAGAGTGGCCGACCGACAAGCGTTGATCTTGGAAGCAGCCGTACGGGTGATCGCGCGCAACGGGGTCAGAGGCCTGCGCGTCGAGGAACTCGCGGCCGAGGCGGGGGTCTCCACCGCCCTGATCTACTACCACTTCAAGGATCGCGCCGGCCTGGTCCAGCGGACGCTCGCCTTCATCAGCGACCGCGCCACCGGCTACACCGACGAGGCCCTGGAGGACACCGAGGACGCCCGCGCGGTGCTGCTCCAGCTGCTGCTCGGCGAGCTCCAGGAGGTCCCGCGCATCCGCGAGAACAGCATCGCCTGGGGCGAGCTGCGGGCCAGCGCCATCTTCGACACCGACCTGCGCGAGCCCCTGGCCGAGTCCACCCGCAGCTGGACCCAGGACACCGCCGACGCCGTGGCCGACGCCCAGACGGCCGGCCTGGCCGACCTCCGGGCGGTGCCGCTGGATGCCGCGGAGCGGCTCACCGCCCTGGTGGAGGGGCTCAGCGAGCGCTGGCTGAGCGGCTCCCTGAGCCTGGAACGGGCCCGCACCCTCCTGGAGGGCGCCGTGGACGCGGAACTGGGGCCGCACCCCGGCTAGTGCCGTGACCGGAAAGGTCCGCGGACGCGGGACGGCCCCCGCCCCTCCGGGGGGAGGGACGGGGGCCGTTCGGCGCTGCCGGACCGGTCAGACGGTCAGCGGGAGGATCGCGGTCGGGGCGTGACCCGGCTCGGTCGCGAGCTCTTCGAACTCGGTGACGTCGCTCATGTCGACCGTCTTGCTCATCGCGATGTTGGTGATGCGCTCCAGGATGGCCTCGACGACGACCGGGACCTGGAACTCCTGCGCCAGCTTCTTGGCCTCCTCGAAGGCCTCGCCCAGCTTGTCCGGGTCGGTGACGCGGATGGCCTTGACGCCCAGGCCCTCGGCGACCTTGACGTGGTCGACGCCGTAGACGCCCAGCTCGGGGGTGTTGATGTTCTCGAACTCGAGGTTGACCTCGAAGTTGATGCCCAGGTTGCCCTGCGCCTGACGGATCAGGCCCAGGTAGGCGTTGTTCACGAGGACGTGGACGTAGGGGACCTTGTGCTGGGCGGCGACCGCCAGCTCCTCGATCATGAACTGGAAGTCGTAGTCGCCCGAGAGCGCGACGATCGGGGTCTCCGGGTCCGCGGTGGCGGCACCGATCGCGGCCGGGATGGTCCAGCCGAGGGGGCCGGCCTGGCCGCAGTTGATCCAGTTGCGCGGGCGGTAGACGTGCAGGAACTGCGCGGCCGCGATCTGGGAGAGGCCGATGGTGGTGACGTAGCGGGTCTCCGGGCCGAAGGCCTTGTTCATCTCCTCGTAGACGCGCTGCGGCTTCAGGGGGATGTTGTCGAAGTGCGTACGGCGCTGCAGGGTGGCCTTGCGCTCCTGCGCGGAGGCGGTCCAGGCGGAGAAGTCCGGCAGCTTGCCCTCGGCCTTGAGCTCCTTGGCAACCTCGATGAAGAGCTCCAGCGCGACCTTGGCGTCGGAGGCGATGCCGAAGTCCGGGGCGAAGATCTTGCCGATCTGGGTGGGCTCGATGTCGACGTGGACGAACTTGCGGCCCTTGGTGTAGGCGTCCATGTTGTAGCCGGTGTGGCGGTTGGCCCAGCGGTTGCCGATGCCGAGGACGAAGTCCGACTCCAGGAACGTCGCGTTGCCGTAGCGGTGCGCGGTCTGGACACCGACCATGCCGGCCGCCAGCTCGTGGTCGTCCGGGATGGTGCCCCAGCCCATGAGGGTGGAGATGACGGGGACGTTGATCAGCTCGGCGAACTCGACCAGCAGGTCGGAGGCGTCGGCGTTGATGATGCCGCCACCGGCGACGATCAGCGGACGCTCGGACTCCAGCAGGAACTGGATGGCCTTGGCGGCCTGCGCGCGGGAGGCCTGCGGCTTGTAGACCGGCAGCGGCTGGTAGGTCTCCGGGTCGAACTCGATCTCGGTCAGCTGGACGTCGATCGGGAGGTCGATCAGGACCGGGCCCGGACGGCCGGAGCGCATCAGGTGGAAGGCCTGCTGGAACACGCCGGGGACCTGCGCGGCCTCCAGGACCGTGGTCGCGGCCTTGGTGACGGGCTTGGCGATCGAGGCGATGTCGACGGCCTGGAAGTCCTCCTTGTGGAGCTTCGAGACCGGAGCCTGACCGGTGATGCACAGGATCGGGATGGAGTCGGCGATCGCCGAGTACAGGCCGGTGATCATGTCGGTGCCGGCGGGGCCGGAGGTACCGATGCAGACACCGATGTTCCCCGCCTTGGCACGCGTGTATCCCTCGGCCATGTGCGAGGCGCCCTCGACGTGGCGGGCCAGCGTGTGGCTGATGCCGCCCACGTTCTTGAGCTCCCGGTAGAACGGGTTGATCGCTGCGCCGGGCACGCCGAAGGCTTGCGAAACGCCCTCGAGCTTGAGGATCTCCACTGCAGCGGCGGCGGCTGTCATACGGGGCATCGAGTTCTCCTGCGGGTCCGACGGTCAGGCTTTTCCGTAATCCGGAAGTTTTGTTCTGCTATACGGAACAAGCTAAGCGGCGGCTTCGCGCACGTCAAGGCGGTGGGTCACCCCGGAACCCACCAAAAGCCGCATCTCTTTCGGTGAGTTGCACAAATGGCCGGGTCTTCGGCGCGATTCCGGTGGAATCCGAGGGCTCGCACGCCCCCGTGGTCGCGGGTGGTGGAGCATGGACCCACGCACAGCGACGAGGGGGTCCTTTTCTCATGGCGGAAGCGGTACCGGTGCGCTGCCCGGCGTGCATGCGCGAGAACGGCTACACCAGCCCGGTCTTCCCCTGCGCCTGCGGGAGTCCGGTGACGCCTCCACTGGACCTGGCCTCGCCACCGCTCCCGCTGACGCACCGCACCTGGTCGCAGAGCTGGGTGGCCGTGCGCTGCGGGGCCTGCGGGCGGGAGAGCGAGTGGCCGCACCCGGAGGTCGGGTGCGGCTCGTGCGGGACGGTGGTGCTGCTCCCGGTCCACCCGCCGGAGCAGGCGGAGCCGCAGGGCCCAGGCGGGGCCGGGCCGGGCGCGGGCGTGCCGGAGAGCTCGGAGGGCGGCGGGGCGCCGGGTGCGCGGGACGGCGTACGGGCGGACGGGGCCGGTCGGGGTGCCGGGGCTCCGGGGCGGTCCGAGTCGCGTACGAGCGCGTCGGGGCGGACCCCGGTGCCGCGGCCGGCGTTCCGACCGGTGACCATCCGGACGGCCCGGGACGCGGTGGCGACGGCAGCGCTGTACCTGCGGTGGCTCGGTTTCCAGGACGTGCGCCAGCCGGACGGGCTGCCGATCCCCTCGGCGGCGGTCGACCTGCGGGCGCCGGGGGTGGTCGCGCAGGTGGACCCGACGACGACGCCGGCCGGGCTGCGGGCGGTGGAGTGCGTCTGGCTGAACGGGCTGACGGCCTCCGCGACCAGCGTCTACTTCTCGCTCGCGGGCTACACGGAGGAGGCCCGGACCCGTGCGGACGACCTGGGCATACCGTTGTTCGTGATGGACCTGACCGGCATGCCGCAGCCGGTCAACGACCCGGCGGACGCGCTCGTGGGCACGGGGGCCTAGGCTCGGAGGCTGTTGTTGCCGCCGCCCTGCCTGCCGAGGAGAGCCCTGTGAGCCTGTACGACATCCCGCTGACCACCCTTGACGACGAGCCGACCAGCCTCGCGGCCCACAAGGGCAAGGCGATCCTGCTGGTGAACACCGCCTCGCAGTGCGGGCTCACCCCCCAGTACTCGGGCCTGGCCCGGCTGCAGTTCAAGTACGAGGAGAAGGGGTTCACCGTCATCGGCGTGCCCTGCAACCAGTTCGGCGGCCAGGAGCCGGGCAACGCGGAGGACATCCAGACCTTCTGCGCGGCCGGTTTCGGCGTGACGTTCCCGATGCTGGAGAAGTCCGAGGTCAACGGGGAGAACCGGCACCCGCTGTACCGGGAGCTCGTGAAGACCGCGGACGCCGAGGGCGAGGCGGGGGACATCCAGTGGAACTTCGAGAAGTTCCTGATCTCCCCCGCCGGCGAGGTCGTGGCGCGCTTCCGCCCCCGCACCGAGCCCGAGGCCCCCGAGGTCATCGCCGCGATCGAGGCGCAGCTGCCGGCCTGAGGCCCCCGGCCCGCGTGCGCCCGCTCAGCGCAGGTCGGCCTCGTCGTATTCCTCCGCAGAGCCCGCGGCGGTGAGGTCCCGCAGCTCCACCCGGCGGATCTTGCCGGACACGGTCTTGGGGAGCTCGGCGAACTCGATGCGGCGGATCCGCTTGTACGGGGAGAGGACCGCCCGGGAGTGCTCGAAGAGCGCCCGGGCGGTCTCCTTGTCCGGCTCCCAGCCGGCGGCGAGGGTGATGTACGCCTTCGGTACGGAGAGCCGCAGCGCGTCCGGGGCCGGTACGACGGCCGCCTCGGCGACCGCCTCGTGCTCCAGCAGGGCGCTCTCCAGCTCGAACGGGCTGATCTTGTAGTCGGAGGCCTTGAACACGTCGTCGGCGCGTCCGATGTAGGTGAGGTAGCCGTCGGCGTCGCGCGAGGCGATGTCCCCGGTGCGGTAGAGGCCGTCCGCCATGGCTTCGGCGGTGCGCTGCGGGTCGTCGCGGTAGCCGGTCATCACTCCGGCGGGGCGGGGGCGCAGGTCGACGCAGAGCTCGCCCTCGTCGGGGGACTCCTCGCCGGTGACGGGGTCCAGCAGCACGATCGTGTAGCCGGGTGCCGGGCGGCCCATGGAGCCGGGCTTGACGGGGGCGCCGGGGAAGTTGCCGACCTGGAGGGTGGTCTCGGTCTGGCCGAAGCCGTCGCGGATGGTCAGGCCCCAGGCCCGCCGGACCTTCTCGATGACCTCGGGGTTCAGCGGTTCGCCCGCGGCGACGGCTTCGCGCGGGGGCTTGCGCAGCCGGGTGAGGTCGGACTGGATCAGCATGCGCCAGACGGTGGGCGGGGCGCAGAAGGTGGTGACTCCGGCCCGGTCCATCTCGGCCATCAGCCGTTCGGCGTCGAAGCGGGCGTAGTTGTGGACGAAGACGGTGGCGCCGGCGTTCCAGGGGGCGAAGAGGTTGGACCAGGCGTGCTTGGCCCAGCCGGGCGAGGCGATGTTGAGGTGGACGTCGCCGGGTCGCAGGCCGAGCCAGTACATGGTGGACAGGTGCCCGATCGGGTACGAGGCGTGGGTGTGCTCGACCAGCTTGGGGCGGTCGGTGGTGCCCGAGGTGAAGTACAGCATCAGCGGGTCGGTGGCGAGGGTCTCGCCGTCCGGACGGAATTCCCGGTCGGCGCCGCGCAGGTCCTCCAGCCGCCGCCATCCGGTGGGGACGTCCTGTCCTGCCGCGATCCGGGTGTAGGTGCCCGGTACCTCGTCGAACTTCGGGGTGTCCTCGGCGCGGGCGATGACGTGGCGGACCGCGCCGCGCTCGACCCGGTCGCGCAGGTCGGCGGGGCCGAGCAGGGGCGTGGCGGGGATGACGACGGCGCGCAGTTTCATCGCGGCGAGCATCACCTCCCACAGCTCGGCCTGGTTGCCGAGCATGACCAGGATCCGGTCGCCGGCGTCCACGCCCTGGGCGCGGAGCCAGTTCGCGGCCGCGGCGGAGCGGCCGCTGAGGTCCTCGAAGGAGATGCTGCGGCCGGCGCCGTCCTCCTCGACGATGCGCAGCGCGTCGGCGTCGTTTCCGGCCGCGATGCGGTCGAACCAGTCGAGGGCCCAGTTGAAGCGGTCGGGGCGGGGCCAGGTGAATCCGGTGTGGGCGGCGTCGTAGTCCCCGCGGCGCGCGAGGAGGAAGTCCCGCGCGGCGAGGAAGCTGTCGGTGGCGCTGTTCTCCGTCATGAGAGGCATCGTGCCGCGCCGGGTGCGGGGTCCACCAGGGCGGCGTCAGCCGTGGATTGACCCGAAGCGCACGGATCCGGGTCCGCCGGCCATCCCGGTGAGCAGGGTCCGCCCCTCGGCCTCGATCTCTTCCTTCCGCGCGCGGGACTGCGTACCGAACAGCTCGACGGTGAGGACGGGGTCCGCGCCCGTGCCGTCGAGGCGCCACAGTCCGGCGAGGAAGCCGTCGACCAGGAGGGTGCAGTGGGCCTGGTTGCCGGTCCAGGTGCGGCCCTTGATCTCGGGGGCGACGACGCGGGACCGGTCGGCGTGGGAGAGCAGCAGGTTGTCGAACTCGGGCAGGAAGCGGGGCGGGGCGGGGGTGTCGGGGTCGGGGCGGGGTGCGTCGGGGAGGTCGAACAGTTCGGTGCCGTTCTCGTCCCGGAAGGTGAGCAGGCGCGGCCGGAGCCGTTCGAAGGCTTCCCGCAGCCGGGTGAGGCCGGCCCAGGTCTGCATGTCCTTGACGGATGCGGGACCGAAGGCGCCGAGGTAGCGCAGCACGACGTCGTCGATCTGCTGCGCCGGGCCGGGGCTCTCGCCGATCCACTGGCTCTCACCGATCCACTGTTCCGCGGTGGTGAGCCGGACCTGCCCGCTGCGGCCCCACACGCCGCGCGGGGTGACCTGGACGAGCGGGAGCAGGCAGCGGGCGGCGACCGACAGGGACTGCGGGTCGGCGGCGGGCCAGTGGGTGAGGAGCTCCTCGCGGATCTCGGCCATGGTGTGGGGCCCGGCCTCGACGAAGTCCTGGGCGCGTGCGCGGAGCAGGTCCAGGTCCACGCCCGCGAGGCCCTTGCGGAAGTAGGCGACCTCCCGGTCGCGGGCGGGCTGGACGAGCGGGCGGAGGGTGAGGGCGTCGTCCGCGGTGTGGGTATGGATGGTGGAGCGCATGGTGACCATCCGGACCACCTGGCGGGACTCCATGAGCCCGGCGAGCTCCTCGGGCCGGAATCCGGCGAGGCGGGCGTGGAGCTGGAAGTAGGGGGGCTTGACGTTCTGGGCCTGGAGCCCGAGGAGGTGGGCGACGGCGTCCCGCGCGGACATCTCGGCGCGGCTCAGCAGCAGCTGGCGGGCGAGGGTGGCACGGTTCAGCGCACGGGTGCCGAGCACGGGGGTGGTCGTCGCGCTCTCGCCGGTCGGGTTCTTCGTCCTGGAGGCCATGACAGCAAGCTATCCGCCCTTGCGGACGACTTCTGTCCGCAACTCGAACGGACGGGTGGCGGGGAGGCGGCCCTCGCGGCCCCCCGCATCCGGTTCGCCCTATATCCTGCCCCTTGCCCGTAAACGTACGTTCGACCGGGAGCTGACCTGCGATGCCGGAGCGCCCAGACCGCCGCCCCTCCCCGCCCGCGAAGCGCCCGGGCCGGCTCCGCCCGTCGGCACCCGGTACCACTCCCCCGGCCGCCGCGCCTCCGGCCGCCGCCGGCCCCTCCCCCGCCGCCACGGTCCCCCCGGACCACCGCAGCCTGATCGACTCCGCCGTCTACCGCGACGGCCTGCGCGTCGCCTCGCCCACCACCCTCGCCGACACCTTCCGCCGGCTCCGGGAACAGCCGGACGGCATGGCCTGGATCGGCCTGCACCGCCCCACCGAGACGGAACTCCACTCCCTCGCCAGCGAGTTCAACCTCCACGAACTCGCCGTCGAGGACGCCCTGGAAGCCCACCAGCGCCCCAAGCTGGAGCGCTACGGCGACACCCTGTTCGTGGTCCTGCGCGCGGCCCGCTACCTGGACGCCCTGGAGGAGGTGGACTTCGGCGAGCTGCACGTCTTCGTCGGCCCGGACTTCCTGATCACCGTCCGCCACGGGGGCGCCCCCGACCTCTCCTCCGTCCGCCGCCGCATGGAGGAGAACCCCGAACTCCTCTCCCTCGGCCCGGAGGCCGCCCTGTACGCGATCCTCGACGCGGTGGTCGACGGCTACGCACCCGTCGTCGCGGGCGTCCAGACCGACATCGACGAGATCGAGACCGAGGTCTTCCGCGGCGACCCCGAGGTCTCGCGCCGCATCTACGAACTCTCCCGCGAGATGGTCGAGTTCCAGCGCGCCACCCGCCCCCTGGTCGGCATGCTCCACGGCCTGATGGCCGGCTTCGCCAAGTACGGCACCGACGAGGAACTCCAGCGCTACCTCCGCGACGTCGCCGACCACGTCACCCACACCAGCGAACGCGTCGACGGCTTCCGCCAGGCCCTCACGGAAATCCTCACGGTCAACGCCACCCTGGTCTCCCAGCAACAGAACGCGGAAATGCGCGCCCTGGCCGAAGCGGGCTTCGAACAGAACGAGGAGATCAAGAAGATCTCCTCCTGGGCCGCCATCCTCTTCGCCCCCACCCTGGTCGGCACCATCTACGGCATGAACTTCCAGGACATGCCCGAGCTGAAGTGGGCGGGCGGCTACCCCTTCGCGATCCTGCTGATGGCGGTCGTCTGCGTCAGCCTGTACGTCATCTTCAAGAAGCGCGACTGGCTGTAGACCACACAGCAGTACCATTGATCAACTTAGCTCCCGCGAACGCTGAGAAGTGGCCCGCAGGACCCCCTGGGGAGAATCTGGGGAGAATCCGCAGCCCTCCCATGCCGGGCGCTCCCCCGCACCTTGGGGCCAATCCTCCGTACTTGCCGACCTGAACGAGCTCCAGGAGATCAGGCATGACGCTGCGGAGGCAAGGCTTCCGGTTGGTCCGCGCCGCCGCAAAGCCTCGACTGCCACGCGGGTGACCTGCCCGGCGAACGCCACCGCCCACTCACCGTGCGAAGGTGGTCGCTTAAAGTAGTGATCTCCTCATGAGACACCCCATGTTAAAGGAGCCCCCTAGGACTCTCCCCGTGACTGTCTCGTTTCAGGGCGGCACATCCACGATCGCCACCTGCCTCAACGAGACCCCGCACCAGAAGACACGTTCGATCACAGTGCTGCGCCTCCTTTCATAGGGCCGTAACCACCGCGGCCGATGGCCCATCGCACATACTGGCTTCTGAAGCATGATCTGCGCTGTGTCGGGGATCTCAGCCGGCAGAATCGTCGAGTGCTGTGACCCACGGCAGGCGAGCTGGCGCATGCCTCCGTAGGACCCGATCCGTCGGCGCGAACTCGTGGACGAGCTCGAAGGCGCGAGCGCTCCGCAGCCGGTGGCAGTCGCCAGCAAGGACTTCTGCGAAGGCAAGCAACTTGCGTCGGGCTGGGCCCTCAAGCAGCTGAGCTGCCGCCTTGGCGCCGTCGCTGATCAGCTTCGTGGTGCTGATCAACTCGTCCTTGGCGGCTGAATCACCCTGTGCAAGGGCAGGCAACAAACGGTCTCGTTCTCCGACCACATGGGCAGCGGCCAAGCAGAGAACCGTTGAAGCAGCCGTCTCGGCAGGTTCTCCGGCATTGGTCATGGCATTCGCCAGTAGAGGGAGAACGGCGAACGGGAGGGGGTCGGCAAGCTCCCAGAGGGGTTCAGCGACTCGGAGTCCGGCATGTGTTCCCGTACGGTCCACGCACAGAGGTGGCCGGCCAGGAGAGGTTTGGCGTAGTTCCCAGCGCTCGATGCTGGGGTCAGCCAAGGCGGCCTTGAGAAGCGCCCGGCAGGCCTCTCTCAGTGTCTCAACGGAGATGTCAGGCACGTCCAACCGTACGAGGCTGCCGTGGCGTCGGATGTCCAGCACCGGGTATCTGGCTTCTCCAGCTGCCTGGAGTATGGAGAGGTCTCGGCTGACGTAGTTCGGGTCCTCCGGGCCCCAGGTGATCAGCGCTGCGTTCTGCGCGTAGGCCAAGGCGACCCCGTGCTCGAACCCGTGGCAGATGGCACGAGCTCGGATCGCTGCGTCCAGTACCTGATCCAGATCCGTGGGTTGTCCGCCTAGGAGGAGCGTGCTGTTGACGGGGTCCCAGCGGAAGTCCTCGTGTGCATTCGCGTTGCGCCACTCAGTGCGGATCGTCGAAGCCAGGAACTTGCACAGTGATTCACCGTCTTCAGCCGCCAGCAGGTCCCGTACGGTCGAGAGCGAAGCGCCTTGCGGAACGGCCCTGCCCAGCAGTTCCATGACCACGGCAGCCGTGCGCTTGACGTCACCTTCCAGCACGGCCCTGTGCAGGTCCATGGCCGCACGCACCTTTTCCTCTTGGTGTGCCGCGCGGTTGTAGGCGTCACGGTAGGCGATCTGTCCGCGGTGGGAGGACAGCATCTCCGGCTCGCGAGCGACGTGCCGTGCAATCACCGAACACGTCAGTTCCGGTTCGGCCTTCAGATGGGATGCCACCAGATCACGCGCCAAGAATGCGGCGCGATGCGCCACTAAGGGGCGATCGGACAGCGCGAGGGCGGCAAGGTGATGTAGCAGTTTCACCGTCAGCGGTAGCGAGTCATCGACCAGATGCCTCATGCTCCGTCGCAGCCGACGATCGAGCGCCCTCGGAGCCTTCGCCCAAGCGGCCAGCAAGCGGGCGCGTGACGCCACACCCGACCCGGGACGCAGTTGCTCGGCTGGCATCCCGAGCGTTCGCTGATAGACGTCCTCGTCGGGAAGGCTGGCGTGATCAGCCTTGGCAGCAGCCTCCAGAGTTCGTCCAACTGCTTGGGCCGCGAGAGCATGCCTCCGTACCTCAGACCACGCGAACTCCGCCCATCCCTGTTCCAGGCAGGCGAACAGCGCTCGCGCCTCGCTCCGATTCGCTTTCGCCAGGTCAGCCGCCAAGCGTTGCTCTGCCGCGCCGGTGTGGGACGGACTGAACCGGGAGACCTCTTCTGCGACAGTGCCCAAGGCGACCACCGACGCGCGGAGATGCCGCAGCAGCTCCGGAAGTTCCTTCCCCACGATCCGGCCGGAAGCGGTCCGCAGTCGCAGGATCTGCGCGACCGTCTCGTCGGTCTCCCGCTGAAGCTCGGGCAGGTCGGCGTCCCTCAACACTGACTTCCATTGCGCGCGGGTTACCGGAATAAAGGCCACGCCCTGTTGCCCCGTGATATGTGCAGGAGGCCGGGCGAGATTCAACTTTCGGATCACCGCAGGCGCTGCGGAACAGGACTCTCGTTCGACTGCGCCCAGTTGGTTGGGCAGGAGTGTGTCCACCAGTACAGGATGGCACCGACGCCCTACCCGAGGATGTTGCTTTCCTCGCTCCCATCAGTGCCCGCGTACTCAACGATGCTGGTGTGGAGCCTGCCGCTTATGCTGGGCGGGTCTGCGCAAGCGGACGGGGTGGATGAAGTAGCAAATGAGTTCAGGGGCGGAGGCGTCTGACCTGGTGAGACGCGCCCCTGTGGCACCACCCGGCATCAGCCGGGATGGTCTTGCAGGGGTCTCCTAATGCGTACATCTCGGGTTCGAATGGGGGAATATCGGCCAACCGGACAAGCCTCCATGTCAAACTGTCGGGTCCGCCCTTGCGAACAGCGGTTGCTCCAGTCTCCTGTTCAGGCAGTACCCGCCTTGGCAATGAGCTCGACCAGCGCTGGTTTGTCGAGGTAGCGGTGGACGTCGTGGGCGGGCGGGAACGTGCCGTTGTTCACCTCGATGTCCGTGACACCCGGCGCAAGTTGGGACAGGCCGACGCATCCGGTCACGAAGTCCTTCGAGGCGTACAGGTTCGCCCACTTCACTCCCACGGGGACCGTGAGCCGCTCGCCCCCCGAGTGAATGCCCTTGCGGCCGGCCAGCCAGCCCAGCGGGGATCCACACGTCACCAGCATCGTCACGCCCGGAGCTTCACCGCGGCTGAGCATGTCGTAGACCACCACGCTGCCCAGGGAGTGGGCGATGACCATGTGCGCTCCCGTATCGGCCAGGGCCTCGGCGACCGCGGCACGTACGGCGACGGCCGTCTCCTCCTTGCGCAGGTAGGCGTGGGCTTCGCGGACGAACCACAGGAGGCGGCCCGTTACGCCCTTGCCTATCTTCCGGTCCACGGCCTGGACGCGGCGAACGATTCGGGGCGTGAGATGGCCGTCTCCGAGGGTCAGACCCGCCTCGGGCGACTCGTCCTCGACGGTGGAGGGTGCGTAGGCCGCCAGTGCCTGGAGGATGAAGGCCTCTTCCTCCTCGTCGATGGCCCTGCCCTCCGACAGGAAGCCCGTTTCCGAGCCGCCGAGCCGTACGTACCGGGTGGGTGTCCGCGGGAACACCGCCTGGTAAGACGGGACGGTGATCACAGCCCCGGCTCCGCTCTCTGGAGCAGCGGCCAGTGTCTCGTCGATCGTGGCCTGCCAGCTGGCACTCAGCCCTGCCGTCGTCGCGTCCGAACCCTGCTTGATTCCGTGCACTCCGACGATCTTCAGCCCGCCCATGCTTCCCCCATTCACCGTCTTCTGCATGTCAGTTGGCTGATCGTAGCCAGCCCCGGCAACGGCCCCTGCAACCCGGGTTAGGCTGATGTCGCGAAGCGGGGGGAACGGGTTGAGCGCGGGAAAACTTGACGGCATCGTCCGCAGGCGGCTGGTGGTCGTCGCGGTCGACGGCTACGAGGACGGGCAGGAAGGCTTCAAAGAAGGCATCGCCACCCAGGTGGAACGGATCACCAGGTGGCTGGCGGATCCCGAGCTCGGGAACGACCGGCGCTTCGAGGTGGTGCGGGCGGAGCAGTCGCCGTCTTCAGTGGACGATCTGCGCGCCTTTCTGCACGGCCAGAACCTGGCAGCGGCCAGCTACAAAGAAGCCGTCGTCGTCTACATCACCGGCCACGGGATGCGCCGCCTTGCACAACGCCACTACCTGATGCTTCCGAAAACGAAGGAAGAACGGCTGCTGGCGACCGCGTTCCCCACGAGCGAGCTCATCACCGCGGTCCTTGACAGCCAGTCCGAGCACGTCATGGTGCTAGTCGACTCGTGCCACTCCGGCACCCTCCGTGCCGAGCTCGGCAGCCTGTTCCAGGATCTGTCCGACGAACGCCACAAACACAAGGGAACCGCCGTCATCACGGCCGGTGACCACTACGAGAAGCCCCTGGTGGGCTCCTTTACCCGGCGCGTCGCCCTGGCCTGCGAGCGAATGAGAGACGAAGCCTCCGGCTACACCGGCTCCCACCTGTCGTTCGCGGAGTGGGAGCAGCTCCTTCATCAGGTGGGCCTGGACGATGAGGGCGTGGAGAAGGAGCTGATCAGCGCCGAGTGGATCGTGCCGCACTCACGCGGCCGCGCCCCAAGCGCCTGCCTGCCCAACCCGCGCTACCAGCCGGTGGAGAGCGTGATGAGCGCGGCTCTGCGTCAGCTCATGCTTGATTCCGGACCCCTAGAGGAGTTTTGGCTGGAGCGGGCCTCAGGGCGGGCCGGGGCGGACGATCCCGGCTGGTACTTCAGCGGGCGGGCCGAGCCGATGGCGCGCATGGTCACCTTCGTCCGCGCGGGCGCGGGTGTCCTCGTAGTGACCGGAGCGGCAGGCTCGGGGAAGTCGGCCCTCCTGGCGCGGCTCGTGACCCTGGCCGACGGGGGCTTCGCGGCCGACCCTAAGTACGCGGCCATGGTGGCAGCCATCCCGGACGGGCTGCGGCCGGACCCCGGCGCGGTCAACGTCGCCGTCCTGGTCCGGAACAAATCCGCGCGAGTAGTGGTCGAAGAGCTGCTCTCCGCACTCGGCGGCATCCCCGACGGCCGCGAACTCCCGTTGCAGACGCTGCTGCGCCTGCTGGCCGAACGAGCCTCATCCGGCGCCGTCAGCATCGTCATCGACGCACTGGATGAGGCCGAGGACCCACTCGCCTGCGTAGGCGACCTCATCGTCCCGCTGTCCCGGCTGACCAGCGTCGGCGGTGCCGGGCGGGCCGTCCGGCTCGTGGTCGGCGTCCGCAGTTCCCCCGTGACCGTGTACGCGTCCGGGACGGCCCTGCAAGACGAACGAGCGGACCAGCTGCTGCAGAAGCTGGTCGACGCGCTGCGCACGGAAGAAGCGGCGGTACAGGTCCTGCGCACCGACGGCCCCGACTGCACGGCGGACATCGCCTCCTACACCGTCACCCTCCTGTGCGCTCCGCGGACCAGCCCGTACCACGGGGCGCCGGAGGCCGCCGAGACGGCAGCCCGTCACATCGCGGAAGCGGTCGCGCCTTCCTTCCTCGACGCCCGGATCGCCGCCGACCAGCTGAGGACGGCCCCGGTCCGCCAGAGTCTCGACGAGGCGGACTGGCTGAGGCGCCTCGCTGACGGCACCACTGGGCTCCTGCGCGACGACATCCAGGCGGTAGCCACCGCTACGGGCATTAGCGCCGGTCTGCTGGTCACCGCGTTGCGCGCGACCGCGTTCGCGCCGGGGCCCGGACTACCATGGGCAGAGGTCTGGCCCGCCGTCACAGCCGCGCTGGCTGCCGCGGCTTACGGTCCCGGCTACGCGGACCCGGACGCGGCCGACCGTGCCATCCGCACCCTCCGGTCCGGCCGCCTGACCGGCTACCTCGCCACCGCCGAAGAGGACGCCCGTACCGTCTACCGCCCCGTGCACCAGCGGCTGACCGATCTGCTGTTGACCGGCCACGACTGGCTGTCGGCCCCGGCCCTGCCAGCGGCAACCGAGAACGGGCCGCTCCCGGCCAGGCCACTCACGCACACGGTGGCACAGGCCGCGATTACCCGTGCCCTCGCGAACCTGGTGGAGCGTGCCCGGCCGCACCTGGCGCATCCTTACGTCCGCAGGCACTTCCTGCACCACGCGGCGGCCGGGGACATCCTGACCGACCGTGAGGTGCCGCTGGAACTTCTCGCTCAGGAGACCTCGGGGACCCTGCGCGCCCACCTAGCGCTGCCCCTTCCCGCTGGGGACCCTGAGCGGCGGAACCTGACGGCGGCGGCCCTGATCGAGCCGTACGCCGATGCCGGCACCGACTACGCCTCACGTCTGGGCAGCATCGCCTTCCACCGCGGCATACGGGGGCTCGGTGGGACGGCCGAGGCACCATCCGCCTTGCTGGGCGGACTGCCGGTGGCGCCGTCGTGGGGGCGGTGGGCAGCGCGCGTGAACGTACTGGCGCCCTCCCCGGGTCATACGAACGCCCTGTGCGCGGTGCCGACGCTGGACGGGCGCCAGCTGATCGCTGTCGCAGCTGAGGCCGGTGGCGTCCGGATCTGGGACGCCAGGACGGGCAGACATGTCGCGGACCTGGACACGGGGCCGGTGCAACGCCTGCGCACCATCCTGGCGAACGGTGGACGCACCTTTCTCATCACGCTGGGACAGCGTGATGTACGGATCTACGACCCGGTCTCCGGGCAGCGCATCGCGCAGACGCCGCTTCCCCGCGCCCATGACGTGCACGTCCTAGCGGATGGTCCCGCGCTGTGGAAGCTGTGCGTCCTGACGAGCCGCGGCGCCTACGTGTGGAGGCCGCGCGCGAACAGGCTGTTCGAGGCTCCCGGTTTCCCGGAAGACATCACGAGGGAGTACGACCGGGGACAGGCCCCTTTCCGCCGTCTGACGGCAGTGGTCCGCCGCAGGAGCGGCGAGGCCCTGGTCGCCGCCTGCCGCGAGGACGGAATCCGTCTGTGGAACCCGGTGTCGGGCGCGGCGGTGGGCCCTACCTTCGGAGGCAGCCAGGTGTCGGGCGTGGTGGGTATGGCCCGGCCGGACAACGCCGATGACGACCTGCTGATCGCAGAGTCCCCCAGTCCCCTGGTACTCCTGCAAGTGTGGAACCCCTTCACCGCTCAGCCAGTGGCACGCACCCGCGAAGGCGGCAGCACGGCGGTGGCAGGCCCCGGGGGGACGGCCTTCGCCTATGTCGCACGCAACCGCATCGTGCTGCAGAGCGTCGGCACGGATTCAGCCCGTTCGTTCGACGCTGGCATCAAGTCCGTTGACGCCCTCGCGGTTCTTGAAGATCCCGCCGGTCCGCGGGTGGTGTCGGCTGGTCCGCAGGGCATCAGGATCTGGGATCCCGGTTTCGACGGGCCACTCTACGAGGACGGGCTGGCGGAGTCGGTGTACCGGGGACCCTCCTTGGAGCAGCACCGGCGGCTTGCACCCACGTGGTCTGTGTGCAGGTCGCTTCTGCCCGCCACCGGTGAAGCCCCGGGGGGCAGTGTCCTCGTCCTCGCCACCCGAAGCGGGCTCGACGTGCACAGCGCCACGACGGGAAACCTGCTGAAGCGGCTTGGGACCGGCCTCGTCAGCCAGGTCCTGCCGCTCGTCCCCGCCGGTACACGAGTGGCGGTCAGCGACCCGAAGGGCGACCTGTCGATCTGGGATCTCATCTCGGGACACATGGTGATGACGGGCCCCAAGGATCTGTCCCAGTCCGTCCTGTCCTCATGCGTCGCCTGGACAGCCGAAGGCCTGCCCATGTCCGTTTCCATGGGTACCACGGGCCACATCAGAGAGCTCACCTCAGTGGTCCTGGACCCCGAGAACGGGCGGTGCACCGCCAGTACAGTCCCGATCAGCGCAGACATCGGCGAATCCCCCATCCACCTTCTGGGAGCGCTGCCCCCATCGCCCTCCGGCGACGTCATCGTCGTGGCAGGCGTCGGCCAGGAGGCCGCGCTCATCGATGTGGCCTCGGGGCGTCGTGCCGGCGCGCTGCCCCGCTGGGACCACAGAGGGGGGCACGGCAGTGTCCTACACCGCCTGCACGGCGACAGCGGCCCGCTCTTGGTGATGTCGAACGGGACGCACATTGGTGTCTGGGACGTGGCCACCCGGACCCGGATCGCCGCCTGGGAGTCTCCGGACACCTTCGCCATGAGCGGCCTGCCCGCACCGGACGGCCACACACTGCTCGCCTCAGGAGGCGCCAGCGGCGTCCGGATCTGGGACCCGCGGACGGGCGACCTCGTCCACACCGTCCTGACGGGTGCTCCCGTCCACGGCATTGCCACAGGTGAAGGGGCCTCGGGCACCGTGCTCCACCTCTATGGCCCCGCAGGCCTGGCAACCTTGTCAGTCGACACCAGGCTGCTGTGACGGGTCATGGACTGGAGGAAGCCCTTCAAGGATGGCGTGATTTCCGCTGGCGGCCAGGCCGGAATGCATCTTCGGGGCTGAATAAATCCTCTCATCATCCATCGACGCGACGCCACCCGCAGGGCATTTGAACAACCTCATAACTAGGCCGGCTTCATCTCCCGCCCAGAAGCCCGGTAACTATGAACAGAAGCCTGCGAGGTGATAGATCTGTGGCGTGCTGTCCGCTCATCAGCACGGTTTCATGAGGTGGGGGCTGTTTATGCACGTGCGTCGCGCGGTTGTTGTGCTGCCTGTACAAAGTCGGGCGGCAGGTTCAGCCGCCGGGGCCGGCCTCCGTCACGGAGCAGACCGATGACTACGCGGTCCGACGATCAGCCGTCGAGCTACTGGGCTGCATTCGAATGGTGGCAGGCTCGCCTGGCCGGTGAGTTCTTCGGCGAGCACCGCAGGGATACTCCGGTCCTTTTCTTCATCGACAAAGCAGAGCTGCTCACCCTTCGGGGCGAAGACGAGGTCGAAGAGCTCGGCACCGCAGTGAGCTCCGCCCTCGCGTGGCACGGGAACCCGTACACACCAGTCGTCGACCGCTGCCAAAGCTGGAGGCGCGGGAAGCGCGAGGAACCGCCCCCCTGCCTGCCGCTTCTCGCGGCGGCTGTCCTGGCAGCTGCCAACATGCAGCGGACGGAAGGGGTAGCCGGGGCTCCCGCGTACTACGCGCGCCTCGCTGAAGTACTCCAGCCCCCCTGGGGTGGTGGGCAGCACCGGAAGCCGCTGGAGAACCACTACGCCGCCGTCGTTGACCAGTGGGGCTACCTGGACGAATGGCTCCGGGAGCAGGCCGGAGCGCGTGGCCTCAGCACGATCAAAGAGAACCCCACATACCGGAAAATCGGCTACGCCCAGTCCCAGGCGCTGGTCAGGGCCGCCGACCACGCGGCCCTGATCCGGTTCTTCATGGGATCCGGCCTGTCCCCCAGCCAGCCGGTGAATGGGGCGCGGCTGCTGGAGAAGCTCAAGGGGTGGAGCGTCATCAACCCAAGGGGCCTGTCCCAGGGGCTTCGCGAGGCACTTCATTCGTCGGCAGAGAGCCACCTCCTGGAGCCCTTGCTGGCCACGCTGCTCGAGAGCTGGGACGGAACCGCTGCGCAAGGCCGCCTTGACGGCACCCTGCTCCAGGTTCCCCTGCGCGTGGTACTCGAAGAGGACTTCATAGGGTGGGAGGTGCGCTGGCACGCGGACGCCGTCCACGGAGTGAACCGTGACTCTCTCCAGCACCAAGGCGGAACACTGGAGCTCGCTTCGGGCGCCGGAGATCAGGCGTACACGCTCTCTGGGGCGATGCCCGGTGTGGCGGAGGCTCTACAGCACGGGTTCACCGCACGCGGGGCGAAGACCACCGTGCGGATCGACCGCGGTCGCGATGTCCTTGCACTGCACGAAGACCCGGTCGCCGGAGGCTGGACCCAGACAGACGTGGTGACCGTCTTCGAGCCGTACATATTCCTGTTCACCCACTCCGGCCGGAGTGGGCTCCAGAGGCTCCTGGTTGATACCGGCCATCAGTGGAACCGCCCTGAAGTCGCCCCGCTCCAGGGCTGGCAAGCCACCCCCGAACTGCAGTTCACCGACGAGTCGGCGCTGGCAGCGGCACTGTCACGATCCGGCATCCAGAACATCCGCCACATCCCAGGCCGCAGAATGAGCCTGCGCAACGGACTGCGAGTGCAACAGGAATGGAGCCACCGTTCGCTGTTCCTGCTGGGCGGGGAGCCCGATGTGATGGTCCCCCAGGAGTTCCGCGAGCCTGGACGAGTCACGCTGGACGGCCAGCCCCTGGCCGTTCCCGCCGATGGCCTGGTGGTGTTGCGCGGGACAGGCCTGGCCCCAGGCCGGCACGTGCTCACCGCCGACGGCGCGGAAGCCGACTTCTACCTGGAGCAAGGCGCGGAGCCCCAGGCAGGCCCTCCAGCCGACTCTACTTCCACTGCACCTTCAGGCACCGTTAGCGTCCCGCTGGACGGAGACGCGCGCTTCCTGACGGCGCAAGGGCACTTCCTCACCATCCGGCGGCCACCTGAGCCCGCGTGGTGGAAGGACCGCGCCCCCGTCCTCCGCGCCGGCGGGACAGCGCGCGTACCCGTCCCACCCGAGGCCGTGTGGCTGGTGGTCATTTCCGAGACAGGTGCAACTGCCGTCATGCTACTGCGTCCACAGGACCCGGACTTCGGAACCCTGAGCCGGGCTGCCAAGGACTTCTGGAGCAAGATCGCTCTGTTCAGCCTGAGAGGTGTTCCCCACGCCACCTTGTGGAAGCGCTACCGGGAAGCTGCCCTGAGCCAGTTCCCGCGAGGAGGATCCACACGTGTTTGACCCGGACCTCTTCATCTCCTGGATGGCGGAGCAAGGCACCGGATCTCTTCGCTCGCTCATCCGTGACGCGTCATGGGCCAGCGGCCACGATAGGAAACCCGTCACCCAGTGGCTCAGCCGCATCGAGGCACTCGGCGCAGTCACCATCGACTGGCGTGGCGAGCAGTGGCACACGAGCCCCTGCGAGGTCACCGACCTGCCCGGGAACACCCAGACCGCCGTGGTCACCGGCGCCCGGCCAGCCGCCCCGGCCTTCTACAGGAAGCGCGGGGCGGCGGCCATGCCGCAGCGGCATGAGCAGTCCGGGATACCGCTGCCAGCGGCCCTGTGGTTGCAGTACACGGAGCGGTCCCGACTCCACGCGTTCGCCGCGGCCGTCAGCGCCGCGGTCGTACCCTGCGCGGCTGAGTCTGCTGCCCGGTCCCTCAGCGCCTTCGCCCCAGGGCCGGAGACAGCTCCGCCGGCCCAGGACATTACGGCCGAACTGCTCGATCCCGTCTCCGGCCGGTTCCGCCCCGTTGGCCTCGTTGGCTTCAGGCCTGTACCTGGTCTGTACAAGTACAAGCAGTTCGGCCGGATGGACCGCTACGCGCTCTTGCGTGAGCCTCCCCGCCAGTCGGCGCCGGGCGTCCACACCCGCGTCCCTCCCCCGGAACGGACCTGGCACAGCGTCGACCGGAGGGCGGGCATCCATCACGCCCTCCGCCCTTCAGCGCTCCCCCTGCGGTGGAGAGCCGATCGTCCCGTTCCAGGGCAGGCAGGACGCAATGCTCTGGGACGCCTGACCGCTGACCGCAAGGCTCCCCTACCTTTGGCCCAGGAACGCACAGCCGTCCTGTGCACAGGGCTCGCGAGCCTGCGCACGGCGGACACGGAGCACTACGACGGAGTTCCCTTCTTCATCGCCGAGCGCATCGCCCACACCCTGCACCGCCGCCTGGAGACCGCATGAGCACGCCCCTGTCCGGCCTGGACGCCTTCGCCACGCACAATTCCCTGGTCGACGCATACCTGCGCTACTACGACACCGCCTTCCGGCTCCGCGACGACGCCCTCCAGGCAGAGCGGCGGGCCCTGCTCGACCAGCCCGGCGGCGTCTTCGCCGACCCCTTCGTCGAACTCCGCCCGGAGTACGCCCTCACAGGGCACAGCATCGCCGAATCGGCCCAGGCCGCCGGCGCCCCCGCCGAACTGGCGGGGTTCGCCGAGCGCGGGCTCTTCGAGGAGGGCATGCAGCTCTACACCCACCAGGAACGGGCTCTTGCGAGCACAATGGCCGCCGGGCGGAACGCAGTGATCACCGCGGGCACCGGATCTGGGAAGACCGAAGCATTCCTCCTGCCCATCCTGGCCGATCTGCTGCGCGAGTCACGGACCTGGAAGGGAGACCCCGCCGTCCCTAACCGCTGGTGGGAGCGGGAATCAGCGGACTACCGCCCGCAGCGGGAGGGCGAGACCGGGCACGCCCCTGCGGTCCGGGCGATGATCCTCTACCCGATGAATGCACTGGTCGACGACCAGCTCGTCAGACTCAGGCGCGCCCTGGACAGCGACCTGGTCCGCAAATGGTTTGAAGAGCACCGGCAGGGCCACCGCTTCTACTTCGGGCGCTTCACCGGCAGCACCCCCGTCACCGGCAGTCCAGACCAGCGCTTCGCCGTCGACGAGCTGCGCACCTATCTAAAAACCACCGCCGCCCGCGGCGAGCGCGCCCGCCAAGCCGCCGTAGAAAGCGACAAGGAGGACATCCGGTACTTCGCCCCCCGCCTGGACGGCGCGGAGATGCGCAGCCGGTGGGACATGTACCACGCGTCTCCCGACATCCTGATCACGAACTACTCCATGCTCAACGTGATGCTCCAGCGCAGCCGCGACGAGGACTTCTTCCGCAGCACCGCACGGTGGCTGGACGCCCATGAGGACGCCCGTTTCACCCTCGTGCTGGACGAACTCCACATGTACCGCGGGACGCAGGGCACCGAGACGGCGTACCTGATCCGCAATCTCCTGCACCGGCTGGGCCTGAGCCGACGCCCCGAGAAACTCCGCATCCTCGCCGCGTCCGCGTCGCTGGACGAGACGCGCGCTACGGACCGCCGCTTCCTCCAGGAGTTCTTCGCAGCGGCCGAGGGCTCCTTCCACTTCATCCCCGGAGAGGCCACCCCCCGCGCCCAAGGCCCCGAGAATGTCTCCGCGGCGGCCACCCAGCTGGCGGAATACTCCCGTACGGAACCCGATCCGGCTGAGGCCGCACAACTGCTCGCCGCGACCGGCGCGGCGGACGCTCTGGCCAGCGCGCTCGCCGCCGGATCGAGCACGCCGTCTGCCCCCTCGATGGCAGCCGCCTCCCTGGCGGGGAAGCTCTTCCCAGCCAGCAACAAGGAGGAAGCAGGCCTGGCTCTGCACGGGACAGCAACCGCCATCCGCGCCGCTGCGGCCGCCGGAGTCGGCGGTCTGCCGCGGATCCGCATCCACCTCTTCTTCCGCAACGTCGCGGGCATGTGGGCCTGCACCGACCCCCAGTGCTCCGAGGTGCCCACCCCCCTCCAGCACTCCGAACGGTCCGTCGGCAGGATCTACTCTGTCCCGCGCACGTCCTGCGACTGCGGTGCCCGCGTCCTGGAGCTGCTCTACTGCCAGTCCTGCGGGGAGGCGATGCTCGGCGGCTACGCTCCTCAAAACGCCACCGGAGGCAGCCTCTTCAAGTCTGTCCTACTCCCCGACAGCCCCGACCTCTCCCGGGTCCCTGATCAGGCGGGCAAGGACCGCACGGCGGCCAACTACGTCGTCTACTGGCCGTCCACCAAGCCCCAGCGCGCCGACGACGACGCCACATGGAGCGCGGACAGCGGCAACGTCACCTTCGCCTTCCGGCGCAGCGCCTACGATCCGGCCAGCGGGCACCTGCACAACCAGGGAAGCCGCTTCACCGGCTGGAGTTTCCACGTGAGCACCCCTGTCGACAAGAAGACGGGCCGGTCCAAACTCGCCCTCTCTTCCCTCCCGCCCTTCCCCACCCGCAGCCCCTGTTGCGGGGCCGACTGGGAGCGTCTCTACACCAAAGACCGCACGCGCAGGCCCATCACGGACCCCGTACGACTGACGTCGCCTGTACGGACGATGAGGACGGGTTTCGAGAAGATCAACCAGGTGCTGTCGGACGGGCTGGCCGAGCAGTTCACCGACCCCGCCGAACGCAAGCTGATCGTCTTCACCGACAGTCGCCAAGACGCTGCGAAGCTCTCCGCGGGCATGGAGCTGCGCCACTACCAGGACCTCGTCCGTCGCCTCGCCCTGGACGAACTCAGAAGGTCCGGCACCGCAGCCGAAGACGTCGCCACCGTTCGTGAGGCTGGGGGCGCACAGTCCGAAGAGAGTGCCGCCGCCATCGAGCGCCTCCGGACTCGGAGCAAGAGCGATCTGAGCGCCCTGCGCCTGGCACTCATGGATGGTGACGCAGCCACCGCAGCCGAAGCAGGAGCGCGGCTCTCCTCTCCGCCGACACTTGACTCCCTGGCCAAGGTGCACGTCAACACTCGCCTGCTCTCCCTGGGAGTCAACCCCGCAGGCCCGAAGCCGAGCGTACAGCGCGTCGGGAACCAGTCCTGGCACGAGCTCTTCAACTGGGAGCAGCAGCCCCCCGCGCTCCAGGCGAACACCTCGGACGCGGCGCAGGCCGCCCTCAGCTCTGAGGATGGCCTTCTGGAGAACACCCTCGAAGCCCTGTTCTCCGGCGCCGGCCGCGACATCGAGTCGCTCGGCCTGGGCTCGATCACCCCCGCGACGGCCACACTGGACCGCGAGGGGCTGGGCCGCGCAAGCCTGCGGATCCTCGCCGAGCTCCGCCGCTTCACCAGTCTTCGTGAAGGCAGGGACAAGCCCCCGCCACGGCTCAGGGAATTCTGGGCAGGCGTCGCCGAACACCAGGGCACGCACCCCGACGACGTGCAGGCCGAGGCCGAAGCCGCCTGGGGCAGCGGCACCGTACGCGAGTACCTCATCGACCCGAGGAAGACGGCCGGAGAGCCCTCTCCCGGCCACTCCTGGACGTGCACCCACTGCGGACGCCGGCACCTCACGCCGAGCGCTGGAACCTGCACACGGTGCCGGAGCCAGCTCCCCACCCAGTCGGCGCCCGACGCAAACCCCGAAGCGAGCGACTACTACGCCTGGAAGGCCGCGAGCAGCCGCGCCTTCCGCCTGAACTGCGCCGAGCTGACGGGCCAGACCGATCGCCTCGACGCCCAGTCTCGCCAGGCCCGCTTCCAGCAGGTCTTCCTCAGCGACCCGCCCGAGGTACCGCTCGTGCACGGGATCGACCTCCTCTCGGTCACCACCACCATGGAAGCCGGCGTAGACATCGGGCCGCTCTCCGCCGTCCTGATGGCCAACATGCCGCCCAGCCGGTTCAACTACCAACAGCGTGTCGGACGCGCCGGCCGCCGTTCCTCTCCCGTGGCGGCCGCCCTCACGGTCTGCCGAGGCCGCAGCCACGACGAGCACTACTTCGCTAACCCCTCGGCCATCACCAATGACCCCACGCCCCCGCCTTACCTCACCCTCGAACGTCCGGAGATCCTGGAACGGGCGATGAATGCCGAGGTTCTGCGCCTCGCCTTCCGCGGTCTCGACACCCATGGCGGCTCTGGCAGCGTGCACGGCGAGTTCGGCAAGGCCCGGGACTGGGCCACTGCCCAGCCCGACGTACGGGACTGGCTCGACCAGCAGAGCAGTGTTCTGGCCGCGACGGCACAGGCCCTCACCGCGTTCACCGCACTCCAGTCCGCCGACCTCCTCGGCCGCCAGTGGCGGGAAAGGCTGCTGCAGCGCATCACGAAGGTGGCTGCCGAACCCACAGGAGCCGAGGAGCTCAGCGAGCGGCTGGCGCATGCTGGCGTGCTGCCCATGTTCGGCTTCCCGACCCGCGTCCGGCAGCTCTACCTGGACATCCCGCAGAAGAGGTTCCCCTGGCCGCCTGGCAACACCATCGACCGTGACATCGCCATGTCCGTCTCACAGTTCGCACCGGGCAGCGAGGTGGTCAAGGACGGCAAGGTGTACACCGTCACCGGCATCACCGACTTCGAGCCCACACCCAGGGGCGTGAAGCCCATCGCGGAGCCACTGGAGCACCCCCGGAGCGTGGGCCTGTGCCGCGTCTGCAACCACGTTGCGGAGACGCCGTCCAGCAGCGAGGGCACCTGTCCGACCTGCCAGGCCGACGACTACGACATCGTCGACCTGCGGGAACCCGCCGGGTTCCGGGCCGGCCCGCCGCGCGACTTCGACGGAGTTTTCGCCTGGACCCCGAACACGGTCTCATCCAGGGCAGCCGCTGACCTTTCGGCCCTCCGCTTCACCTCCTGGGAGGAGGCACACGTCTACTCCGGACCCGGCAAGCGGTACGTCATCAACGACAACGACGGCGACCTGTTCTCGCTGCGCCGCGCACCGGGCCCCTGGGGCGGGTACTCCGCCCACGGCGCCACAACCTCGAGTACCGGCGAACAGCTGCAGGTGGCTCTGGGTGCCGTGCTGCCCACTGACTTCTTCTTCCTCGGCCCTGTGTCTGCCGTCGACGACACCAACGGTTACCGGCTCAATCTCACCCCCGCTGCCCCTGCCTACGGCGCCGACATCAGCCACGGCAGGCGGGCCGCCTGGTACTCGCTCGCGTTCCTCCTGCGCAGCGCGGCCGCCCAGTTCCTCGATGTCGGCCGACAGGAACTGCTGGCCGGAATTCACGCCGGACCGCACCCCGATGGGCCTGTCGCCTATGCCTTCCTGGCCGATGCTCTTGAGAACGGCGCGGGCTTCAGCACGCACCTTGGCAACCCGCAGGTCATCGCCGAGTTCATGCAGGCCGTCCATACCTACCTGGACGAACTGCGGCAGACCGAACACGCGGAAATCTGCACCTCCTCGTGCCCCCGCTGCCTTCGCGACTACTCCAACATGGCCTACCACCCCCTGCTCGACTGGCGGCTCGCCGGTGACCTGCTGACCGTCCTCTCCGGCGGTCTGGCCAGCTCCTCCGCCGACCGTGCCATCCGGTCCCTGACCGGTCTCCAGAGGATGCTGAGGGGCACCTCGCTCAATGGAGAGCTACCCGGCCTGGTCTTCACCCCGAGCGGGGGCCTGCGCCACGCCGTGGTGGCGAAGCATCCGCTCCACATGTGCGAAAAGGACGCCGTGAGTACTGACCTCCAGCCCGCTCTGGACGCCGCGCTGGAGTACACGCAAGACGCAGGCCGGATCGTAGTCGCCGACTGGTTCACCCTGGAGAAGAGCCCCATGCAGATCATCGAGCAACTCAAGAGTCTCTGAACGGTCCATCTCGGGACATCATGCACGCAGCGGACGGGGTGCCCCTCTCATCCAGGGATGCCCCCGCAAGTTTTGACGAGCCTGCAGCAACCTTTGGATGATCACGCCTATCAGCACATGCGGAATCACATGTGCTATGTCTCATAGTTGGCCCCAACACTGGATCACGGTCCTGACCAATGTCGGCAGCTACTTCCCCCGGGGAGAATCTGGGGAGAATGAAGTGGCGTTGGGCAGCGGCTGGGGAGGATCGGCCGTACAAACGGGCAGCACGGTGAAACGGTCGGACAGGCGGATCGTCGCAGGTCGGACCGCCTGCACTGCCGATTTCCGCAGGTCAGCGGTGTGAGGGTAACGACTTCAAAAAGATCTCCTCCTGGGCAGCCATCCTCTTCGCCCTCACCCTGGTAGGCACGATCTACGGCATGAACTTCGAGGACCTACCCGAGCTGAAGTGGGCAGGCGGCTACCCCTTCGCAATCCTGCTGATGGCAGTAGTCTGCGTCAGCCTGTACGTCATCTTCAAGGAGCGCGACTGGCTATAGACCGCACAGCAGCACCATTGATCAACTTAGCTCTTGCGAACGCTGAACAGCGGCCCGCGCGACCCTGCGAAACTCAATGGCCGCCCTGCCCCCAGGCCTTCTCCGCAGGCGGGATGGCATTGAAGGGCCGAGGGAAGCGGGGCCCGGCCAGGGCGAACCTGCTGGCGGACAGCGAGATCATGTGTTTCCAGAGCCCCTTGAACGCACCCACGTCTGCGGCGCGGATGGCGACCGGCGGCGACCAAGCTCGTGGGCGTCGCGCAGGAGTTCGTAGACCCCACCGGCGAAAGTGGACGGGGGACCTTTGGCGGCCGTTGAGGAGCTGGTCCTGGCGGCGAAACCGGAGGAGACCGGACGCGAAGTCGACGTCCTCGGGCGACGGGCAGAAGACCTCCCTTTGCGCAGCCTGCACCCATGAGTCACAGCCACCGCGGCCCGGTACCGCGGATTGGTGACGTCCCGCACCCGCTGCGCGGTCAATAGCGTCGACACCTCCCGCTGATCTTCCGGCACCTTCGGCCAGGCACCCTCCCAGCAGCACCCATCTCAAGGGCCCAGCCACGACTTCGTCCCCAGCCTCCTTGGCGGCGTCTACAACACCGCCGGCTCCTTCCCCGCCCTCGACAACCTCACGCTCTTCCTCCGCCACATGCTCGCCCCCGCTCAAGCTGCCTTCGGCCCCACTTGGATCGAGGACTGCCTCCACGTCTGCACTGGCGACCCCGCCCCCGCCCGCGGCCTCTTCTGGCACCCCAACCTCGCCGAGGACATCTGAGTTCACTACGGCTTAACCAGCACGGGAATATGGTTCAGTCCCGCCCAGGGGCGCTGGGTCACCCTCCTCACCAACAAGCACCGCCTCAACCGCGACCGAGTGCCCCTCACGGCTGTTCGCAACGCTTTCCATGCGGCCGCTCTCACACCGTGAAGGGCCGATCGCTGCTCCGCTCAGCCAGGTATGCGCCAAGCCGAGCAGAACATCGACCGCCATACGGACTCAAATGTTTGCCCAGGTCACATCAGCGTTGGGCCCACCAGATGAAGGCGGTGACCACGGCACCACCCGTGGCTGCGGCGAGTCCTCGGACGAGTTCATCGCCAGCAATGCGGACGATCCGCCTCCACCCGCGGAGAACGGGTTCGGGCGCGTTCCCGTCGGCGCCTCCTTCATGTTGATCGGGCTGAGACGCGGGCCCACTCGACGCAGCCTTCTCAAAGGACATAGGCTCTGGTACGGAACTGATGGCTTTCTCCACTTCTACATGGCGTGCTTGAAAGCTTTCGGACTACGCGATACGCGGCCCCTCGTTGGCGCGGGGGGCCGTAGTCGTCTCTACCTCCAGTCGCGTTGGAATGGCCAGATCTATGCATGACGTCAACCTGCTGACACAGAGACACCATGACCAGCGAAGTGGTCGACTAACTCTCCTTCCCAGGCGCCGTTTTGACGTCATGAAGCAGCCACTGGCGCTCTCGCGCCGAAGCGCGAAAAGGGCGAGCCACAGCCACCCGACACGAGGACGATCACGGGCCTGGTCTCGCGCAAGGTGCGCGAGACCAGGCCCGGACCTGCACAGATCGCCTTGACAGTCGGCGTAACGGGGCCCGAGCCGCTTGGCCTTGAGGCGGTCCGGGATTAGCTGGCATCCCCTGGTCGCACCCGATTGCGTACACGTCCTCGCCGCCGGCGAGCATGAGCTGCTCGACCGCCCTCCGGACGTAGTCGGACACATCGCATCCGATGGTGCGAGCGATCTCGTCGCACCAGGCGCCGCCTTGCCTGTCTCGATGCTCGCGCCGATGAACAGCCTTGGCACCGCGAGCTTTTCGTGGTGGGGCTCGTGGAACTGCGTCCCCAGCGAAGCAAGCTGCTCGTGGTCGCGGGCAGAGCGCATGCCGTTCCGGGGCACAACGAAGCAGACGAGGAGGTAGCGGGCGCGAATGGACGTGCTGGGAGCCATGCGTGTCTCCAGGGGGCGGTCGCGTGAGTCACCAGCTGCAGGACTCCAATCGTGACGATCGGGGTGACGGGAAACGAGATTGGCAGGCGAAGTCCGCGCCCAGAACCCGACAGCCTGATAGCACCTGCTATCAGGCTCCCGTGAACCCTTCCTAGAAGGACCGCCGATAGAGTGCGAACAGCGTCAGTTCGCCGTAGCCAAATGGCCAGTTGGGGAGGGAGTCGCAATGTCCAGTGGACACGAAACTCATGCTCCCGAGCCGCCCAGAGGGACAACCTGGCGAATCTCGGCGACAGAGATCGCGGCCCTCGCCCAAGTGGAGCGAGCCGTGCCCGCCAACTGGCGGCGTCGCCACGACGGCTTTCCTGAACCCATCGCACGGGACGGCGGTCGCACCTTCTTCGACGGCCGTGAGATCGTCGACTGGCTCCTGACGACGGGCCACGGCAACGCGGACGAGAACGACCTGGGCACGGAGCTTGCACTGCACACCCTCTCCGCCTGGACCGCGCACATTCCCGGCAAGGAGCTGCTGGACGTGCTCACTGCGCTCTTGTGCGTGCGCCACCGAAGCGGCGAACCGCTGCTCCCTGCGGGAGCCACTTGGGAAGCGGTCCTGGAGAGAGCCAAGCTGATGGACGCGAACGACACCTGCCTCGTCAGCGAGTTGGCGAACACTGGCCCATGGGGCCTCTCCCTGGCCCGGCTCACCGACGAGTTGGCGGCGGCCGCCGCCAACATGCGCCGACGCCGAGACGACGTGGTGGCTCACCGTCACACACCCGCGGCCGCTGCCTTCGAGTGGCTGCTCGGTGTGCGCCGCAGGCTGGGGCTCCACGATCTGGCGGCGGACACCCTCAACCGCGGGATGCCCGAGTGCATCGCCCAGCTCACGGGAATCGACGGCATGACCGACCCGATCGTCGCCAACCCGGGTGCCCGCAGCGGCGACCTCCTCGTCGCCCTGCACTCCGCCGCCGGGCGAGGAGCCACGCCGAGGTTCCTCGCATCCGACATGGACCGTTCGCTGGCACGTCTCATACGGCGTCGGATGCTGGTCCGGGGCGTGACTGGACTGGCCTTGGACGTGCAGGAGGGCGAGAGTGTCGCCGACGGACACGACGGCCCGGACGTCGTCGTCTCGGTCCTCCCTTACCTGGCCGGCGAAAGACGACGACCCGAGGAGGTACTGGAACGTGTCGAGGCTTTGACAGATCTCCTCGCCGAGAGCTGCACGGCCGTTGTACTCGGTCCCGCCGACGCCTTGACGGAGCCTCTGCGTCCACATGTCGAAGCGGACCGTTTCCGTCGGGGCTTTCTGACAAACGGCCTCCTCAAAGCCGTGGTCGCCCTTCCCGGCGGGGTCATGCCCTACCGGCCGGGGTACCGCACCGCCCTCTGGGTGCTGGCCCGCACGCCTGAGCGGGACAGGCGGGGCCGGGTCCTCCTGGCCGACCTCTCAGGCCAGGAAATGTCTGGGCGGACTCTCGCGCAGCTCGCCTCGGACATCAGGGGGTGGCGCGCCGGCGGCTGGGACGATGACCGTCCTCTCGCACTCCACCATGGCGTGGTCGTGCCCATCGAAGAGCTGAACAGCCGCGCCGGCGCAGCGCTCACGCCCCGACCGCGACCCGCCGCGAGGGCCCTGGACAGGCCTGTAAGCATCGCTGATCTGGAATTGCGACTGAAGGATCTCGGCGAGCGGGCATTACGCGAATCCAAGACGCGCGGCGAGCTGCGAGTCCACGCCTCACTCCGCCCCGAAAGCAGCACCCTGCCGCCCACGACCACCATCGCGCGACTGCGTAAGGAACGCCGTCTGCGTACGTTTCCGGGGCACCGGATCACCACCGAGAGCCTGCTGGGCGCGGGTGACCACAACGTCCTCACACCCGCCGAGGTCCTCGGCACAAAGCCGATCGGCACCCACCGCATCGACCGTGCTCTGCTGATGACGGCCTACGGACACGCCACATTCACGGAGCCCGGTGATCTGGTGGTCACGACTCAGCCGGAATTCGGTGCGTACATCGACGTGGACGGGTTCTCCGTCGTTGCCCATCCCGCCCGGGTGCTGCGGGTCCGGCCGGAGGCCGAGCTCCGTGTGCGGCCCCGCGTCCTGGCCGCGCTCCTGTCCGTGGCCGCCACCGACCACCGGCGCGCCCGGGGTTCCGTCCACTCCGCGCGTACCCTCGAGGAGTTAGAGATTCCCGATGTCGGTCCAGCGGAAGCCGACCGGCTCGAAGCCCTGCTCGACGACATCGAGCAGCGGTCGTCGGTACTGCGTCAGCAGATCGGGGCCCTCAACGAGCTGGGACGCCTCGCCACCGCCGGGACCGCTGACGGCACCCTTACCCTGCACGCCGACCAGTGATCCACCGTATGAAGGAGATGGACCCCCACCATGTCGCCGCGGATGAACCGAGCCGACGTCCGAGTCGAGCTATCGGGGGTACCGGGCTCCGGGGAGATCCAGCGCATCCTTTGGACAGCCGCGGACAAGCTGCGTGGCTCCATGGACGCGGCCCGGTACAAGGAGTTCCTCTTTGGCTTGGTGTTCCTGAAGTACCTCTCCGACGCCTTCGACGAGCGCCGTGACGCGCTCGAGGAGGAGCTCGCCGCCGAGGGCACTGATACAGGGCAGCGGGCCCGGTTCCTGGAGGACAAGGACGAGTACATCGGTTACGGCACCTTCTGGGTGCCGGCGCCCGCCCGCTGGAACGCCATCGCCGCTCGGACCGGGAGCGAGGATGTCGGCCGATACCTTGACGACGCCGTCGAGGCCGTCATGCGGGAGAACCCGCCGCTCGCCGGTGTACTGCCGAAAATCTACGGTCAGGAAGACGTCGGCTGGCGCCGTCTTGCCGAGCTGGTCTCACTCATCGGCGACGCACGGTTCACAGGCCGCGGAGTCAGGGCGGCGCGCGACGTCCTGGGTGAGGTGTACGCGGATTTCCTCGACCGGTTCTCCAGGTCGGAGGGAAGGCGGGGCGGAGACTTCCACACGCCAGGGAGCGTGGGCAAGCTTCTGGTGGAGATGCTGGAGCCGTACGCGGGCCGGATCTACGACCCGGCCTGTGGCGCAGCGGGGATGCTCGTTCGGGCGGGCAAGTTCGCTGCTGAGCACCAGACGACGGCACACACCGGCGGCCTGGCGGTCTACGGACAGGAGCAGAACGAGCGCACTTGGCGGCTGGCGAGGATGAACCTCGCCATTCACGGTATCGAAGGCGATCTGACGCAGGGGGATTCCTTCGGCGAAGACCGGCACTCTGGTCTCAAGGCCGACTTCGTCCTGTCGAGTCCTCCCTTCAACCTCAAGGACTGGGCACGGAACGCGTCCGACCCACGCTGGCGATTCGGGGTACCCCCGCAGGCCAACGCGAACTTCGCCTGGCTGCAGCACATCATCGCCAAGCTCGGGGACAGCGGCACTGCGGGTGTAGTTCTGGCCGGCGCCTCGGTCAGCGGCGGCCAGGGCCGCGAGGACGAGATCCGCCAGGCGTTGATCGAGGCAGACCTGGTGGCCTGCATGGTCGCACTGCCGCCGAACCTCTTCCACAGCACACGGATCCCCGTGTACCTGTGGCTCCTGGACAAGGACAAGTCCCCGCGAGGAGCGAAGAACCTGGTAGACCGGCGTGGTCGTATTCTGTTCATCGACGCCGCGAGCATGGGTGAGACGGCCAGTCGAGGAGAGCGCGCTCTCACTGACGGCGACCTCGCGGAGATCGTTGGCACATATCATGCGTGGCGTGGCGTGGCCTCGGCCGGGGACAGGCGGTATGCGAATCTTCCCGGATTCTGCTTCTCGGCCGATCTGGCAGCTGTCCGGGATGCGGGCCATGTGCTATCGCCGAACCGGTACATCGCCGAAGCTGGCATCGAGTCGGCCGCCGAACGAATCGAGCGCCTGACGAAGGAGCTCTACGAACACTTCGGCAGGGCGGATGAGCTGACCGAGGTGGTACGAGCACAGTTGCGGAGGATCGATGGCTGACTGGAAATTCGTCGAGTACCAGTCGCTCACCTCACCAGAAGATCATTCAGCCTTTGCAATGGGCCCCTTAGGGTCGAGGATCACGAAGGAAGACTACGTCCGGGACGGAGTCCCCGTCATCCGCGGGGTGAACCTTGCACACGGAATCCTTGACGGCGAATTCGTCTTCGTCAGCGAGGAGAAGGCGAACGAGGTGCCGTCAGCGAACGTCCATCCGGGGGACATCGTCTTCACACACCGCGGTGCCGTCGGCCAGGTGTCCGTGATCCCTCGCGGGCATGAATTCAGCCGGTACGTCATTGACTCGTCCCAATTGAGGTCCCGGCTGGACCGGACGAGAGCGCTGCCCGAGTTCTACTACTACTGGTTCCGGTCGGAGGCGGGACAGCGCTCGATCCTGGCCCGGGCCTCGGCTCTGGGAGGACCAGGCATGGCCGCTCCCCTGACGTCGATCCGTACCCTTCGGGTCCCACACCCAGCGATGTCCGAGCAAGCGGCCGTGGTCGCGGTCCTTGGCGCATTGGACGACAAGATCGCCGCCAATGGCCGGATTGTGGCCACCGCCCGAGAGCTGGAACTGGCGCATTACGACCGGGCCGTCGAGTCGAGCCACCCGGTCCGGGTCACCGTCGGATCCGTCGCGAGTGCGCTGTACCGAGGCAAGATGCCCCGGTACGCAGACTTCCCGGCCAGGGTGAGCGTGCTCGACCCTGAGTGCATCCGAAACGGCCGGGTGATCATCGAATCCGCGCGCCGGGTACCCAGGGAGGAGGTGGACGCCTCCAGGATGCTCAAGCGCCACGACGTGTTGCTCACCTCGTACGGTGTCGGCACACTAGGCCGCGTCGCCCGCTGGACCACGGACGCGGATGCGGTGATCGACGCCCGCCTGATGATGGTCCGCTTCTCACCGGAGCTGACCGACCCCGTGTGTGCAGGCTTCGCGATGCTGCGTGCACAGCCCCGGATCGAGGCCATGGTCGAGGGAGCCACCCGGCAGACAGGGCTTCGAGAGACCCACCTCGCCGCCCTGGAGCTCGTCTTGCCCGCCCTGGCTCGCCGGCCCGCTCTTCGGGCTACTCTCGAGGCGCTGGAGAATCGGGCCGACCAAGCGCAAGCGGAATCGGACACCCTGGCCGAGCTCCGCGACAGCCTCCTTCCCCAGCTGATGACGGGCCGTGTGCGCGTCAAGAACGCCGAAGCAGCCGTGGAGGACGCTACGTGACCAGCCTGCCCACCGAGACCGAGTGGGCGCGGCTCGCCGCTACCGAGTTGACGCGGCTCGGCTGGAACGCGAGTCCGGGAAGCCGCCTCGCGCCCGGGTCCAGCCATCGCCGCGACTGGGACGGTCTCATCCTTCACGACCAACTCCATGAAGCAGTCACCCGCCTCAACCCCAGCCTTCCTTCGGCTGTGGTAAGCGAAGCCGTGTCCGTCGCGGCTACTCCCGTCTCCCAGGACGTGTACACCGAAAACAAGCAGGGGCACGAGTATGTGACCCGGGGGATTCGATCCGTCGTCTACGTGGACGAGTTCGGCGCCCGACACAACCCCACCATTCGGCTGATTGATCTGACGGACGAGGACGCCAACAGGTACGTCGTCTCGACAGGGGCCGCACTCATCGGCCCGAACGGGCAGCGCCACCGCTTGGATCTCGTCTTGTACGTCAACGGCCTGCCTGTGGCGGTCGTCGAGGTCAAGCGGACCCACGACGGGGAGGAAGCGCTGCAAGAAGCACACAACACGATTCAGCGATGCGCCAAGGACTTCCCCGCTGCCTTCCGCTACAACGCCGTCACTCTGCTCTCCTCCGTAACGAAGGCCGTATACGGAACGCCTTTCACCCCGTACGAGCACTATGCGCCTTGGAACGTCGATGAGTTGGGTCAGTGGGTACGGCCAAACGAAGCCGATGAATTCGCCGGAGAGTTGCAATATCTGCCCTTGCGTGGCCTGTTCGACCGAACTCGGCTGCTGCGATTGATCGACGGGTTCATTGACTTCACTCCTGCGAGCAAGCACATTGCCAGACCGCACCAGTACTTTGCGGCCACCATGGCCGCACAGAGAGTGGCCGAAGCCTTCCGCAACGACGGACGGGCCGGTGTCGTCCAGCACGCTACCGGGACTGGCAAGTCCCGGACCATGTTGCTGGCTTCTGGCATCATCTCTCACGACCCGGCATTGAACCGGCCGACCGTCGTCGTCGTCACAGACACCCTCGAACGCGACCACCAACTGTTCGAGACCTTCCAGGAGCGGACGTCCCTGCTGGAGCCCTTGTTCCATGCGCACTCCCGCGAGCAGTTGCGTCAGCTGCTGTCCGGCAGGCAAGCCGGCGGCGCCATCTTCACCACTTTGCAGAAGTTCGGCCTCACCAGGAGTGAGCAAACGTCAGGTTCGGGGCACCCCATTCTGTCCGAACGGCGAAACATCGTCGTTATCGTCGACGAAGCACGCCGCTGGCGCCACTCCTGGCACGCCCGCCATCTCCGCCAGGCTCTGCCAAATGCCACCCTGCTCGCTTTCACCTCCACCCCGCTCTCTGCGTCCGACCGGGTAATCCGCGAGGTGTTCGGCGACTGCATCGACGTCTACGACCTCGAGCGTGCCACCGACGAAGGGGTGACGGTCCCTATCCACTACGAGGACCGAACCATCGAACTCGGGTGGGAGTCGGCGCCGGACCTGCCAGAGATCGACGAGGAATCCGGCCGGATCTCCACTGCGGGACGCCGCCGCGACGAGCGGACGGTCGCCGATCTGAACGCCACGTACGGTGCCCCGGATCGGATCCACACACTCGCCGCTGACCTGGTCGCACACTGGGAGCAGCGTCGCGCGCACATGGCATCATTCATCGACACTCCTGGCAAGGCCCTGATCGTCTGCGCCACCCGCGAGATGTGCGTACGGGTCTTCGAAGCCCTCCGAGAACGACGACCCGAATGGGCCCATGAGGCCGTCGACCACGGCAGGATGAAGGTCGTCATCTCCGATTCCAGCATGGACCCGGACCGACTGCGCGCGCATGCCCTGACTCCATCGGAACGCTCGACGGTCGTCGTTCGGGCCAAGGATCCGGACGACGAACTCGAGCTGCTCATCATCCACAGCATGCTACTCACCGGCTTCGACGCACCGCCTGTCCACACCATGTACCTAGACCGCCCCCTCCGGGGCACCCTGCTGATGCAGGCTGTGGCCCGGGTCAACCGGCGCTTCCGCGGAAAGCCGGATGGCCTCCTCGTGGGATACGTACCACTCGCCGATAGCCTGCAGCAGACACTCGCCGGTTCCTCTGTAGCTGGCCAGGCCACCGGAACCGCCACCGCGGACATCGACAACGCTCTAGCTCAGCTGCGTGGGGAGTACGACGCCCTGCGCGAAATACTCTCGGGCATTGACTGGCGCGCACTGCTCGCCGCACCAGGCCCCGGTTCGTACCGTGACGTCGTACTGAAGACCTTGAACCATCTGCGTGACCCTCGCACTCCAGGGAACGAAAGCGTCAACACGCCCGGGAACCTCGGGCGGCGCTATCGTGATCACGCCTACCGCTTGCAGCGTCTCTACGCTCTGACATTCGCCAGCACCAAAATCGCGGAACGATTCCCGGAATTCCCGAACTGGCGCTCCGACATTAAGTTCCTCACAGAGGTCCGTGTCTGGATGGCCAAGCTCGACGCCGGCGACCGCAAGGTGGCGGGCCCGGTCAGTTCCCATGACGTGGAGGTGCACCTCGCGCAGGTCGCCTCACCCATCACGGGCAGCGGCGAAGAGACGTCCCCGCCCACAACATCCGGATCCGAGGTGTCGAGCACAGGACTCCAAGCGTCCGAAACTCCGCACCTGGTCATCGAAGCCCTGGGGCGGCTGGCCGAGCAGTCTGTACACGAGGCCACCAAGCACAACATCGTCCGGCGCAGCGTACTGTCCGCACAGCTGCAAGTCCTGACAGCCGAATACGAGCGACAGCAGCTCACCAGCAGGCAGATCATCGCCGAGCTGACCAAGCTGGTTCACGAGATCGCGGCGGACCCCAACCGGGGCGAGGGGTTCGACCCACCGCTGAGCGACAACGAGCTCGCGTTCTACGACGCAATCGCAGGCCACGGTACGGCCCGCGACCTAATGGGCGACGCAGCCCTCGCCGACATCGCCCGCGCGATGGTGACCACCGTGCGTCAACAGCTGACGCCGGACTGGATCTCCCGCGAGCCTGTCCGCGCCAAACTGCGCAGCACGATCAAACGACTACTTGCCCGACATGAGTACCCGCCCGACGGGGTCGTCGAGGCAGTCGAGCTCATCACTAAGCAGCTGGAGTATTTCGCCCGGGAGTGGACGCAAAGCGAACAGAAAAGATGACGCCTATGAGCGACCAGTCGTTCACTCCGCATCGCGACACTGATGACCCGTGGCACCGGTAAGAAGAACTCGGACGGCCTTGCACCAGAGGCCAGCACCCCCGACGAGCATCTCACCGATCCGTCCTGGCAGAGCATCCGACTGCACGATCAACGTCGTACGGCGCTGACCTCGCGGTGCGATAGCCCCACGTCACACCCCCCTTCGGCGTGCGGAAGCCGCGGGGTGGGCGGTCAACGGCCTCCTCCCAGGCAAAGCGGGCAGCCGCCACCGAACTTCGGGCAGTGCGGCTCGTGGCTGCCGAACACCAGGTCCATTGCACGCAGCCCATCCCATCGAACCTGCATCGTTACGCACGGTGGGCGGGCGGTGTTCATGTAGGGCCGGACGGCGACATGGATGCCCATGCCCGGGCCCTCGCACATGATGCCCAGGGCGAGGGCGAAGGTAGCGCCGCGCTTGTTGGCTGTATTGAAGGGGCCGGTGCGACGGCGATGACATCGGCCCGCGGGGCGTCAGAGCGTGTCACCGGGCGACCGCCAGGCATGGCCTATCGGGAAGTACGACGGTCCCCGGTCGGCCATGTCTGCGACCAACTCGCGGACCGCAGGCCCTTCCGCCTATGCGCGTAGCGGACCGGTCTGGGCTTCGCTCAGGTGTCGGGCCCGACCAACTAGACCATGCCCGCGAGCGTCCCGCGGACTGGCGAGGAACGGCCTGGCGACACAATGGCCTTCCGCAGCCCATCCTCCACAACAAGTAGTCGGTCCCGCCGCCCTGATCGATCCCTAACCAGCGGCGATGCTCCCTTCAAAGCGGCTGCGGTTGGGGAGGATCTGGGGAGAATGACGGCTCGTTGGGGAGCGGCTGGGGAGGATCGGCCGCACAAACGGGCAGCAGGGCGAAAGGGCTGGAAAGGTCGATCGTCGCAGGTCAGATCCCCCATCAGGACGGTTCATCCAGGTCAGCGCAACTAGGGCGACAACTTCAAGAAGATCTCCTCCTGGGCCGCCATCCTCTTCGCCCCCACCCTGGTCGGCACCATCTACGGCATGAACTTCGAAACCATGCCGGAACTCCACTGGGCGGCCGGCTATCCCTTCGCGATCCTCCTGATGGCGGTGGTCTGCGTCAGCCTGTACGTCATCTTCAAGAAGCGCGACTGGCTGTAAGGCAGTGAGGACCCGCTGAAAGTCACTAAGGCTGGCCGGCAACAGCCTCCTCTCCGTGCCGTCCCTCGACCCGGTCAGTGTTGGCGGACGCCCGTCAGACGGGCGCAGGCGGCCACCACCTCCGCTCGGTGACGGGACTCCGTGCCGGCCAGGGCCGCCTCTACCCGCTGGGTGAACCCCCGCTCACGCTCTCGCTCCCGACGCTCCTCCGTCCGGTGACGCACCCACCAGCGCACTACCCCGGCGAGCACTACCAGGACCGTCAGCAGCCATGCGTAATCCCCGGCCGATCCCATCGCCTCACCCACTGCACCGAACACGGCACCTCTACCCTTCTTCCTCTCGGCTCCCCGGCAGCCCTGCCGGTGCCACCAACTCTTCACGTCCTGCCGCGTTTCCCTCTAGCGTGGGGAAACTCAGGGGAAACCGATCACCGCACGAAGGGGAGGCCATGGCCGGCGGACGACCCAGCGGCAGCACAGCGCAGCCCGAACTCCGGGAACTGGCTGCCTGGTTCCAGGCGGCACTGCGCGCCGCCGGACATGAGAACGCCCACGCCTTTCTCAACGCTCGCCGAGCGGCCCGCCAGGTTCCACCACCGCACAAGAACGCCGTGTACGAGATCCTCGGCGGGCGGCGGCTGCACGAGCTGGCGACCAATGAGCAGTTCGCCCAGTCTCTGGGCCTGCCTCGGCAGGCAGTCGCCGAAATCTGGGGCAGGGCCCGGTTCGCACTGCAGCGCCGGGAACTGGCCGCCCGGCGCGCCGCACCCGGCCTCACTCCCACCGCCTGGTCCGCCATCCCTCTGCCCGATGACTGGCTAGAGGACCTGCTGTCCAGTCAGGCAGCCGCTGCCGAGCAGTTCCCGTACGACCTGCTCGGCGTGCGCAAGCCGCCGCTGTCTCACATCCACGTCGAACAGGACCTCCAGCCGCTTTCAGAGAACACCAGGCACGCATCGCGTGCCCCCACCCTCGCCGCTGCCCTCACTGCCCACGACCACCTGTTCATCACGGGTGGTCCGGGTGCAGGGAAGACCACCCTTGGCCGTCACCTTGTCCGCCAGATCGCCCGGTTTTGGCTACGTGAGGAGGGAGCGGAGCATCCATGGTGCGAGGAGGCGGTCGTCGCCCTGCGGGTCACAGCGACGGACCTGAGGACGCGCCGTGCCCTCCACCAACAGCTCAGCAGTGCCGCAGGCCGCACCGGCACCCTGCGCAGCGCAGTGCCCGCCGACCGGTTCGCCGTGCGGCCGCACGGTGTGCGGTGGCTGGTGATCGTCGATGGTCTTGACGAAGTCGTCTCGCCGAACGAGCGGCAACTGGTCCTAAAGAATCTAGCGCGGGAGATCCGACCGCACGGCCTGTTCCGGCTGGTCATCACTTCCCGGCCACTTCCCCAGGACGAGCTGCAACCCTTCCGGAACCTGCAGTCCATCGGTTTCTACACGCTCGCCGGTTTCGACTCCGGCCAGCAGTTGGCCTTCGCCAAACGCTGGTTTGTCGCTCAGGGGGACCCCGACCCGGCCACCGAGGCCAGAGCATTCCTCAAAGAGGTCAGTCACGCTGGCCTGGGTGAAGTGCTCCAAGTCCCGTTGCTGACCACCATCGCCGCCGCATATCGCAGCCGGAACCCCGGAGCACCGCTTCCCCGCGGCCGGGTCGCTCTCTACGACCAGTTCCTCGCCGATATCGCCACTGCCCGCGAGGGCTCCGACGAGGTGGACAAGGGATTCCGAACTCGCTGGGAGCGGCGCGGGCAGGGTCGGCTCGCCGAGTTGATGCTGGCGCACCGGGACCGCTTGATCACCCACCTGGCCCGGGTACGCACCCCCGGAGGAAGGGGCTCCGTCCGCCTGTTGGACGCCGCCGTGGCCTGGCTCGGCGCAGCACTCCCGGCGGACCTAACGTGGCCGGACGGGGCCCGAGACGAACTCGGCCAGTTCCTAGCCCAGAGCGGAATCCTCGTCTACGACCGCGATGAGGTCTCGTTCCTGCACCTGTCCTTCGCGGAGTTCCTGGCCGCACGGGACGAGGCCGCACGGATCCCAGCGGACTTCCCCGGTCTCGAAGACTGGGCCAACGAGATCCGGAGCCCGTCCTCTCGGAACCGAGTGCTTTTCACCTTCGCCCTGTGGGCTCGGCGCCCAGGGCACGACGTGACCCTGGTCGTACGACATCTACTGGCTGGCGATCTCGAGCACCGAATCATGGCGCTGCGCTTGATCACCTCGGGAGTGCCGCTCGGGGACGCCCTGGAGGAGGCGGTGATCGAGCGGGTGGCGGATCTCGGTCGGCCCTCGTTCGACCGCGGCCATGAAAAGGGCCGCCAGGTGTTAAGGGAGCTATCCCAGCTTCGGGGAAGCCGCCTGCTGGCGGCCAGGCTACGGCGGATCGCGGAGGCCGACGGACTTTCCGCCTCTCTGCGGATCGGAGCTGCTTCCGCGTACGCGGAGGTCGCCTCCCTTCCCGAGGGGGTCACCCTGCTGCAGGCGATCGCGCGGGATATCTCGCCCGAGGGCGCACTGGAATGCTGCCGAGAACTGGCCGCGCTCGATCCGGCCGACACAGGATTCCGGGCAGGACTGCTCTCCGACCTGCTCGCCTCGTCGACGACTCCCACCTGGGACCGACTGGTGGCCGCAGAGGAGCTCGCCACTCTGGGCCGTACGGAAGGCCTGGCCGAGTTCGCCCGCTCGGTCCTGGCCAGCACCGAGGAGAACGGCGGAGTCCTGGAACGGGCCGGGCAGCTCTGGTACGAATTGGAAGGACAGTCAGCCGCACCGCGCGTCGCTGCAGCGGTGGCCGAGCGGCCCAGCACCCGGGATTGGGCGAAAGCCGCCCTGGCGCAAGTGCTACTGCTCTTCGGTCTCGTGAACGAAGCGTTGCCACTTATGGCGTACACCATCGAGAATTCCGTGGATTCAGATGCGATCGACAACGTGGTACGCGGTTGGCTCGACCAGGAGGGGGAGAAAGCCGCCGACGGTCTGACCGAGCTGCTCCGCGGATACAAGGTCTGGAACACAGACGAGCGCCCGGGCATTGCCATGGACCTGGTGCGTGCCGGATTCCCAAGGCAGGCCGTGGAACTGGTCCGGCTGAGCCTCGACGAACCAGACTCGAACACCCGGCACCATCTAACACTGGAAGTGATGGTGCTCATCCGAGCTCTGGGGCCAGATAGTTCGGATGAGGTCCTGAGATGGTTGGACCGGAACCGTGCGACGGCAGACTCCTACGCCTCCGCGATGCGGGATTTGGCCGAGGTGGACGCGGGCACGAGAGGTGTGTTGCCTCTGGCGCGACGGCTGCTTCGCCATCCCGGAAGCGGACACGACGAGTTCACCTCGGCCGCCCGCACGCTCTTTCGGTTGACTCGCGCCGACGCCTGCGCCGAAGTGTTGGCCGCTCTGCACGACCGCCCATACGGTGGCACCGCCCTGCGGGCGGCACTGCTGCCGTTGCTCGCCGAATACGGTGAAGCGGCGGCCGTAAGGGCTCTGGGACAAGAACTGCTGGCGGATCCCGGCCTCGTCGGGGGTGAGTTGGAAACTGTTTTCGCGGCTTGGCTCACCGTGGAGGGCCGCGAAGCGGCAGCCGCCATCCTGGACCAGGTGAGGAGCATTGTTCGCCTCACGGCTGATCAGAACATGCTTCTTGCCGGATTCCTGGCCGTGCGGGGACTGTCCGGTGTGGCGGTCCCATTGTGGTGCCAGGTGGCTACGGCCCCCGAAGCCAGTGTCGAAACCCGTTGGCGAGCTGTCCAGGAGCTGCTCGCTGCCGACGCGGCCCCGCAAGCCAGACAGGCGTTGCGTGCAGCGTTGCTGTCCCCACCCGCCCCGGACGAGGCGCTGCTGGTCGCTCGCCTTCTCGCCTGGGTACAGCCACCAACGCCACCGGCGCTCGTGGGCGCACAAACCGCTGAGGCGGAGTCCTAAGCGCAGTCCTGCGGATCGCGCTGCGGTGTTCGGTGCCTACGGAGGCAGCAACTCGACTCCCCCGTATGGGATAGGCCCGATTCGGTGCTTGCGAACATGACCAGCGGCGACAGTCCTTTCCCACCCGGCCAGAGCTGGGGAGAGCCTGGAGAGAATCGATGTCCGTTGGGGAGCGGCCAGGGGGGATCGGCCGTACAAACGGGCAGCACTGTGAACGGTCCGGAAAGGCCGATCGTCGCGGGTCGGACCGCCTGTTCGGGCGATTTCCACAGGTCAGCGGCATGAGGGTGACGACTCCCAGAAGACCTTTTCGTGGGCCGCCATCTTGTTTGTACCCACGTTGGTGGGAACCATCTACGGCGTGAACTTCGAGACCATGCCGGAACTCCACCCGGCGGCCGGCTATCCCTTCGCGATCCTGCTGATGGCGGTGGTCTGCGTGAGCCTGTGCGTCATCTTCAAGAAGCGCTACTGGCTGTAGACGGCATATCAGCACCGCCGATTGCCTTCGACGGCACGCGGTTGCGAGGGTTCTCGCATCCGTCCTGTATCTCGCCATGCCGACGGACCCCCGTCACGTCGCCCCCTTCGCCGCGCTCGTCCGCGACGGAGGCGCGGCCCGCCTCTGGCAGGGCCAGTCCCTCTCCGCCGACACCCCGCAGGTCATCGCCTACCTGGCCGGCATGGGCTACCGCGTCCCGGTCGGGACCAGTGTCGCCCTCATGCCGCTGCGGCATCCGCTGGACGCGGCGATCCAGGCCCGTTCCCTGCCCGTCCTCACCGGACACCGCACGACCCTCGGACTCGGTCCCGCGACCACCGACGTCGTCGCCAGACTGCGCGGAAAGCCGTACGGCAGCCCACGCGATACCTGTGTCGAATCCCTGACCGAGGTGCGACTCCTGATCTGGACCGAGGACGGAGCCGCGGGACCCGGCATCGGCGCTCCATCGGTCTGCCGGGCCTGCCGCACCCGGGAGTGGAGACCGGGCTCGGTGTGCTCCGGCCGACGCTCGCGCCGACGGCGGACGCGGCGATCAGCTGGATGACCCCGCCCGGCTACGTCTGCGACACCCTGCTGCCCGCCATGGCGAAGGGCGCGGCCGAGTCGGGCCGCCCGGTGCCCCGCATGGTCACCGTTGTGCACGCCGCCGTCGACCGCCCGGGACGCCACGCCTACCGGCTCGCCTTCGCGGCGGCCCACGTCCACCTCGCCGGGCCGCACTACCGCGACATGCTGCGCCGTGCCGGACTGCGCGTCCCATCACAACCGCCCGGGTCTCGGCGCCCGCGCCCTCGTCGGCTCCGGAGTCTTCCTCTACGGCATGCCCGGGAACATCGCCGCGCAGCTGGCCGAATTCGATCGGGCGGGGGTGGACGAAGTTGTCGTCAACGTCGCGGGAGTGTACTCCGGGCATGGCCGACCGGACGCCGTGCGGGACCTCCAGGAGATCCTCTCGGCCTGCCGGGAAGCAACGAACTGGCCCATGAACGGGAGAGGGAGGCCGGGGCACGACCGCGTGCCCCGCCCTCCCGTACGCGGTAAGGAGAGGCAAGACCGTGCCCGACGACATCGCCCGATGGCTGAACGAGCACGCCAACCCGTTGCGTACCCTGACCCCCGGCGCGCCGGTGGAGGACCTGAAACCCCTGGGCGAGGCACTGCGGGGGACACGGATCGTCGGGCTGGGGGAATCCACCCACGGCACGGGCGAGTTCTTCCGGCTGAAGCACCGCATCGTGGGGTTCTGGTCCGCGAGGAGGGGTTCACCACCCTCGCCATGGAGGCCAGCCAGTCCGCGGCCCGCGCACTCGACGCGTACGTCCGGTACGGCACGGGCTCCCCCGAACGGCTCGTCGCCAGGCTGGGCTTCTGGACCTGGCGCACCCGCGAGATGGTCGACCTCGTCGAGTGGCTGCGTGCCCACAACCGCGATCTGCCCGAAGAGCACCGGGTCCGCTTCGTGGGAACCGACCCCCAGCTGTGCGCCGACTCGGTCGAGGCCGTCGCCGCCTTTCTGCTCCGGGCCGCGCCCGAACAGGCCGGGCGCGTCGGCGCCTTGGACGTACTGGCCCGGGCCCGCCCGGGCACGCTTCCGGACCCGGACAAGGCCCTGATGCGACGCGCAGAGGAGATCGCCCGTCTCATCGCGGACCACGCCGAGCGGCCGGGTCCCGGCGACGACGCCGGCGAGGCTCTGGAGCACGCGCGGATCCTCGTCCGCGCCGCCGACCTGGTGACCCGGCCCTTCGAGGCCCCGGCCGGCGAGGACGGCGTGCTCGCCGCGCGTGACCGCTACATGGCCGACGCCGTCGCACGGCTCGTGGACGACGACCCCGAGGCCCGCGTCATGGTCTGGGCGCACAACGGGCACATCGCGAAGGGCACGTACGGGGACCAGGTGCCGGCCCTCGGCAGCAAACTCCGCGAACGGTACGGCGACGCCTACTACGCGCTGGCCCTCCTCTTCGGCAAGGGCTCCTTCCTGGCCCGTCGCGGCAACGACCGTCAGCGCCCGCCGGCCCGCCACCGCATCGGCACCGGCCTCCGCTCCCTGGAGGCCAGACTCACGCACGCCGTACCCGGCGACCACTACGCGGACTTCCGCGCCGCGGGCTCCCCCGCCGACGCCGCGCCCTGGCTGCACGCCCCGCAGGCGCAGCGCAGCTTCGGCGCCAACGTCCAACGGTTCCTCTACCGCTTGAACACCGCCCCGCTCGTCCCGGCCGAGGACTATGACGGCATCGCGTTCGTGGCACGCTCGACCTGCTCCCACCTGCTGTCCCCGGCGGAGGACTGAGGTTCCCTCACGGCCACAGGTCGAGCGCGGCGTTCAGAGTGAGCTGCCACATCGGTTCGGCACCGGTGCCGAATGCCGCGGCGAGCCCGTACCCCACGGACGCGTCGTACGGGTCCCTGGCACGTTCGGGCTCGCCCTCCGCCTCCCAGTCGGCCGACACGCGCCCGTCGCCGCTCGATGTGAAGACGCCGAGCAGCCGATCGTCCCGCAACAGCCGACTGGTTCCGAGGGAGTCCGGGACCAGCAGATAGTGGCACTCCCGGGCCGCTGAGACGACCTCGACCCGGTACGAGCGCCGGGTCAGGAATCCCTTGGACGGCCGCAGGGTCTCCTCTGCACCGTCGACGAGCAGAGTGAGGTGCTCGGGGTCGCGCGTCCCGATCGGCACATGGCTCTCCGGCACTGTGTTCGGGGCCCGCCGGATGTCGACCGGCGGCAGGCCGTCCCCGCTCACGCCCAGCGTCCCGGCCTCGTGGTCGAGTTCGATCCGGACCGTGCCGAAGAGCGGATCGTCGGTGGGCACGTGCGCGTACGGATTCATCGGGACCCTTGCCTCCTGCTCGTCCTGGTGATCATCTTCCCCCAGGCGCGTCCGGACGCGGAGGGCCGGTCTCCTTTGCAGCCAGAGGCGAGTGGCGACGACGGACCTCGGGGGGCGCGCCCGCCGGGGGGTGGGACGTCAGGTTCGGGGGAGGTCGAGTGAGCGGTATTCGTCCAGGATGGTGAAGCCGGTGCTGTCGTACAGGCGCATCGCGACGTCGTTGCCGCCGAAGACGTTGAACATCATCGTCTCGTCGCCGCCCTGCCGGGTGGCCCATGCGCCGACCGTCATCGCGGCGCGGCCGTAGCCCTTGCCGCGGTGTTCCTCGTAGACCTCCAGCGAGAAGCCGAAGGTGACGCCGGGGAGGAAGCCGTGGTTGACCCAGCCGGTGCCGATCACCTGGCCGTCCGCCTCCATCGCGTAGAAGGCGTGCCCCGGGGTCAGGTAGCCCTGCGGGAGGTGGCGGGCGAAGTCCTCGTCGGACTTCGCCTTGGCCTGCTCCCGGGTCAGGGATCCGGCCCGGACGATGTCCGCGATGTACGCGGCCTCCTCGCCGGCGTACCAGGTCGGGTACTCCGCCTCCATCAGGTGACGGACCGTCAGCTCAGGTGGGAGGAGCGGTTGTTCGGGTACCGCGCGCTTGCGGATCTGCTGCTGGACGGTGTAGTCGGCGAAGGGTCCCGCCGCGCCTCCCGCCAGCCGTACCTCCACCCGCTGCGCGCCGTTCTCCGCGCACCAGCGCTCGGCCCACTCGCGTCCCTGAGTGGCCGTCAGGTCGTGGATGCGGCCCACGGTCACGCCGTTGGCCTCCCGCACGCCGACGGCGACCCAGCCGGTGCCGTCCGTGGCGACCGTCCAGCCGTCGATTCCCTCCGTCGCCCGTTCCAGCAGGGCCCGCGCCAGTGGCTCCGAGCAGCCCGCGGCCCGGTAGCCGTCCAGTACCCGCTCTTCGAAGCCGCCCCGCCAGTCGTCCCGGTCGGTGACGATCGCCATCCCGTTCATCCCCTCACCCTAGACAACGGGTTCACGAGCGGACCATGCGGGCGATGGCGCGGGACGCTTCGTCGACCTTGTCGCGGGCCCCGTCGCCGCCTTCGGCGACGGCGGCCGCCACGCAGGAGTTGAGGTGGTCCTCCAGTACGGCCAGCCCGAAGGACCGCAGGGCTTCGGTGGCGGCGCTGAGCCGGGTGAGGACGTCGATGCAGTAGGTCTCCTCCTCGACCATGCGTTGCAGGGCGCGCACGTGGTCTTCGAGGCGGCGCAGGCGCTTGAGGACGTCGTCCTTGTGTGCGGTGTATCCGTGCACGGCGATCCCTTTCCTCCGTCGGAGCCGGCCGCCCGGCGGACCGCGGTCAGTGGGAGTGGGCGCCGGATTCGGACGAAGGGGTGCCGGCGGGGGTGCCCGCGGGGCTGCCGGCGGCCGGGCTCGCGGGAGAGTCCGCGGCCGGGGCCGCCCCGCCTCCCGCGTTCACCGTGAAGGCTGCCGTGCGGACCTTGCCCTCGTGCTGGAAGTCGAGGAAGAGCCGGTAGGAGCCGGCGCTCGGGGCGGTCGCCGTGAAGGAGACGTCGGGGCCGGGGCCGCCCTCGTTGGGGTGGACGTGGAGGTAGGCCAGGTCTCCGTCGCGGAGGGCGACGAGGTGGCCGTACGCCCCGAGGTACGGTTCGAGGTCCGTGACGGGCTTGCCGTCCTTGCTGACCGTGAGCTTGAGTTCGCCCGCCTTGCCCGGGTCGAGGGTTCCGCCCAGCGCGACCCGGTACCCGTCCACGTCCGCGGTGTTCGCGGCCGGGGGCAGCGGGTTGGGTGCGTACGCCCCGGGGACCGAGAGGTCCGCGCCGAGGGTGACGCCCTTCGCGCCCTCCGCCGCCGGGGCGAAGTCGGCGAAGGCCTTGTAGCCGCCCGCCGCCGGCAGGTCGACCGGCGTCGACCAGGTGCCGTCGGCGGCCCGTACCGGGTGGAGGTGGCGGTACACGGTGAGGTCGCGCGAGGCGACGATGAAGTGCAGTTCCTTGCCGTGTTCGGTCTTGAAGGCGGTGACCTTGCGGCCCGAGGCGTCCTTGATCGAGAACCTGAGCTCGCCGACGCCCCCTTCGACGCGCGGTGTGTCGAGGCTCAGCGCGTAGCCGCCCTCGGACACCTGGAGCCCGCCGGCGGCCGGGGCCTGGGCGGCCTCCTCGTGCCCGCCGTGTCCGGCGTCGGCGCCGGCCGGCGCCTGGGCGGCCGCGTGGCCTCCGTGTCCCGCCTTGGCGGGTGAGCCCACGGGGCCGACGCCCGCTCCGACCCCGTACGCGGCCCCGAAGGCCGCCGCGAGCGCGGCGGCAAAGGTGGCGGTCTTCACTCCGGTGTTCATGGCTGCTCTCCCGTACGACGTAGTGCCGCGTCCAGCGGTTCCGTGACTTCACCATACCCCCGGGGGGTATCAAGTCAAGCCGTGGGATCCCTTGCGGGACGATACCGCCGGGGGGTATACCTAAGAGCGGTCCTGGATACCCCCACCGGGTATCCGGACACCCTCTGAACCGATCAAGGAGAGTTCCATGTCTTCCTGCTGCACCCCCGACGGCAGCTGCGGCACGAACGCCGGAGCGGCCGCGACCGCGACGGCCCTCGTCGACACCACCGCCACCGTCTACCGCGTGTCCGGCATGAGCTGCGGACACTGCAGGACCGCCATCACCGCGTCGGTCGGCGCGCTCGACGGGGTCCTCTCCGTGGACGTGGACGTGGACGGCGGCCTGGTCACCGTGAAGACGGCCGGCGCCCCCGACGACGCCGCGATCGGCGCCGCGATCGACGACGCCGGCTACGAGCTGACCGGCCGGGCCTGACGCTCCGCCCGGCCCCCGACCCACCCGGCCGCCGGGACCCGGTCCGTCCACCGGGCCCCGGCCCCCACCCCGCGCTCGAACGAGGAGCAGCCCTCATGACCACCATCACTCCCGGCGCCGCCCAGGTCGAGCTCGCCATCGGCGGCATGACCTGCGCCTCGTGCGCGGCCCGCATCGAGAAGAAGCTCAACCGCATGGACGGCGTCGAGGCCACCGTCAACTACGCCACCGAGAAGGCGAAGGTCACCTTCGACGCCGACATCTCCGTCGCGGACCTGATCGCCACCGTCGAGGCCACCGGCTACACCGCGCAGGAGCCGGCTCCGCCCCGTACCGAGGGCGCGTCCGGCGCCGGCGGGGCCGATGCCGAAGAGGCGGACGAGCTGCTCCCGCTGCGGCAGCGCCTGGTCACCGCCGTCTCCCTCGCCGTGCCCGTCATCGCGATGGCCATGGTTCCGGCGCTCCAGATCGACTACTGGCAGTGGCTGTCGCTGACGCTGGCCGCGCCGGTCGTCACGTACGCCGCCTGGCCGTTCCACCGCGCCGCCTGGACCAACGCCAAGCACGGCGCGGCCACGATGGACACGCTGATCTCCGTGGGCACGACCGCCGCCTTCCTGTGGTCGCTGTGGGCCCTGTTCTTCGGCACCGCGGGCACCCCCGGCATGACCCACGCCTTCGAGTTCACCATCGCCCGCACCGACGGCGCCGGGAACATCTACCTGGAGGCGGCGGCCGGGGTCACCGCCTTCATCCTGGCCGGCCGCTACTTCGAGGCCCGCTCCAAGCGCAAGGCCGGCGCCGCCCTCAAGGCACTGCTGGAACTGGGCGCCAAGGAGGTCACGGTGCTGCGCGGCGGCAGCGAAGTCACCGTCCCGACGGCCGACTTGCAGGTCGGGGACCGCTTCCTGGTCCGGCCCGGCGAGAAGATCGCCACCGACGGCACCGTCGTCGAGGGCTCCTCCGCCGTGGACGCCTCCATGCTCACCGGCGAGTCCGTCCCGGTCGAGGTCTCCCTCGGGGACGCCGTCACCGGAGCCACCCTCAACGCCGGCGGCCGCCTGGTCGTCGAGGCCACCCGGGTCGGCGCCGACACCCAACTGGCCCGGATGGCCAAGCTGGTGGAGGACGCCCAGAACGGCAAGGCCGCCGCGCAGCGCCTCGCCGACAAGATCTCCGCGGTGTTCGTCCCGGTCGTCATCGGCCTCGCCCTGGCCACGCTCGGGTTCTGGCTCGGCACCGGCTCCGGCCTGGCCGCGGCCTTCACCGCCGCCGTCGCCGTACTGATCATCGCCTGCCCCTGCGCCCTCGGACTGGCCACCCCGACCGCCCTCATGGTCGGCACCGGCCGCGGCGCGCAGCTCGGCATCCTGATCAAGGGCCCCGAGGTACTGGAGACCACGCGCAAGGTCGACACCATCGTCCTGGACAAGACCGGCACCGTCACCACCGGCCGGATGACCCTGCTCCGGGTGCACACCGCGCAGGGCGTGGACGAGAACGACGTACTGCGCCTGGCCGGTGCGCTGGAGCACGCCTCGGAGCACCCGATCGCCCAGGCCGTGGCGGCCGGCGCGGCCGCGAGGGTCGGCGCCCTGCCGGCCCCCGAGGACTTCGCCAACGTGCCCGGGCTCGGCGTGCAGGGCGTCGTCGACGGACACGCGCTCCTCGTCGGCCGCGAGAAGCTGCTCGCCGAGTGGGCGATGGCCCTGCCCACGCACCTGGAGCGGGCGAAGGCCGAGGCCGAGGCCGCCGGGCGCACCGCCATCGCCGTCGCCTGGGACGGGGAGGCGCGGGCCGTCCTGGAGGTCGCGGACGCGGTCAAGGACACCAGCGCCGAGGCGATCCGCCGGCTGCGCGCCCTGGGCCTCACGCCGATCCTGCTGACCGGCGACAACAAGGCCGTCGCGGAGTCCGTCGCGGCCGAGGTCGGCATCGACGAGGTCATCGCCGAGGTGATGCCGCAGGACAAGGTCGACGTCGTCAAGCGGCTCCAGTCCGAGGGACGCAGCGTCGCGATGGTCGGCGACGGGGTCAACGACGCGGCCGCGCTCGCCCAGGCCGACCTGGGCCTGGCCATGGGCACGGGCACCGACGCGGCCATCGAGGCCGGCGACCTGACGCTCGTACGGGGCGACCTGCGGGCGGCGGCCGACGCCATCCGGCTCGCCCGCAAGACGCTCGGCACCATCCGCTCGAACCTGTTCTGGGCGTTCGCGTACAACGTGGCCGCCCTGCCGCTCGCCGCGGCGGGACTGCTCAACCCGATGATCGCGGGAGCGGCCATGGCCTTCTCCTCGGTGTTCGTCGTCGGCAACAGCCTGCGTCTGCGCGGCTTCCGGGCCGCCACCAACTGAGGAGCTCCCGTGGCCGGTTACGCAGAACACAAGGAAGACGTCATCAGACGCCTGCGGCGGATCGAGGGACAGGTCCGCGGGGTGCAGCGGATGGTCACCGAGGACGCCTACTGCATCGACGTGCTCACCCAGGTGTCCGCGGTCAACGCGGCGCTCCGGTCCTGCGCCGTGACCCTGCTCGACGACCACCTCGGCTCCTGCGTCACCGAGGCCGTCGCACAGGGCGGGGACGGTGCGCGGGTGAAGGTCGGCGAGGCCACCGAGGCCATCGCCCGGCTCATCCGTACGTAACCCCACCCGTCCCGTCAACCACCCCTCCACACCGCGCAGTTCGTGGAGGGGCGGCCGGCGTTCCCGGACCGGCGCCGGGCCGGCGTACCAGGCGGGGGTATGCGCCCGCCGCGGGGGCTGGCCGTACCATGAGCCGCTCGCGAGCGGGAGGGGCCGAGAGGGATGCGCGTACGCCGGCTGGGAGAGCTGGAGGCCGAGATCATGGACCGGGTGTGGCAGTGGGAACGCCCCGCCTCCGTCCGCGAGATCGTCGACGACATAAACCGGGGCCGCAAGGTCGCCTACACCACCGTCATGACCGTGGCCGACATCCTGTACCGCAAGGGCTGGCTGAGCCGCGAGAAGTCCGGCCGGGCCTGGATCTACCAGGCGGTCCGCAGCCGCGAGGAGTACACCGCGGCGCTCATGCAGGACGCCCTCGGCGACAGCCAGGACCGCAGGGCCACCTTGCTCCGGTTCGTGGAGCGCATGTCCCACGAGGACGTCGAGGCGCTGGACGACGCCCTGCGCGCCGCCCGGCCCGACCGCCCCGCCGGCCCCACCGGAGGCGGCCGGTGAACCACCACGTCCTGCCGCCCCTCGGACTCGTCCTGGTCACGGGCCTGCTGATCCCCTGGATGCTGCTCCGCGCCCGCTGGGCCCAGCAGGTGCCCCGGCTGGGCCTGGCCGTGTGGATCGCGTGCGGGGCCGTCTTCGCGCTGTCGACGGCGATCCTGCCCGCGCAGCTGCTGCTCCCCGCGGAGACCAGTCACCGGCTGATCGACGCGGCCCTGACCCTCAGCCCGCCCTCGCCGCGCCGGCTGGCGGACGGGACGGCGCGCGAGCTCCTCGCCGCCGCGTCGGCACTCGCGGTACTGGCGCTGCCCGGCACCGGTTTCGTACGGGAGCTCGTGCGGGCGCGCCGGGCCCGCGGCCGGCACGCCGAACTGCTGCGGCTGGTCGGCCGGTACGACGCGGAGCTCGGCGTGACGGTACTGGACGACGCGCGGCCCGCGGTGTACTGCCTGCCGGGGCGTTCGCGCCGGGTCGTGATCTCCTCGGGGGCGGCGGAGGTCCTCTCGGAACAGGAGCTGGCCGCCGCCCTCGCGCACGAGCGGGCCCACATCGCCGGCCGGCACCACCTGCTGGTCGCCGCGGCCGGGGCGTACTCGACCGTCTTCCGCCGGCTGCCGCTGGCCCGGATCGGCGGGCAGGCCGTGCCGCTGCTCCTGGAGATGGCAGCCGACGACCGGGCGCTGCGCGGCTGTTCCCGGGACTCGCTGGCCACGGCCCTCTACGCGCTGGCGGCCGGACGCGCGCCCCGCCGGGCGTTCGCGGCGGGCGGCCCGTCGGCGGCGGTGCGGATGCACCGCATCCTGACCCCGCACCGGGTGGGGCACGCGGTGCTGCGCGGGCTGCTCGCGGTGACCGCGGCGGTGTCGGTGATCGTTCCCACGATCGTCGCCTGTTGTTGGACGTGATAGCGGCTCCCCTCAACCCGGCTATTTACTAAGCCAATTCGTAGATTTCGCCTCGCCCCCGACCACTCGAATTGCCCGCTATTCTGGGCGCGTGCGGGCTCAGGACCGGTACGGCGAGAGGTGCGGAACAAATGCTGCTGGCTGACGTGCGGACGGCAGCGCCCGGTGACGCGACGGCGATATCCCGGCTCCTCGCCGAGGCGATTCGCGGGGACTACGGCGACCTCCTCGGTGAAATCCGTGCCCGCCGGCTGGTGTCGGACCATTGCGCCCTGCCCCGCATAAGAGCGGAAATTGAAATTCCCGGCGGGGCGCCGGGCTGGCTCGGCTGGCTGGTGGCGGCCGACGCGGCCGGCGCCGTCGTCGGAGCCGTCTCGGGCGGCGTCCCCGTCGCGTCCGAAGGCGAGATCTACGCCCTGTGCGCGGCTCCGGCCCACCGCCGGCAGGGCATCGGCACGGCGCTGCTGGCGGCGGCCACCGGACGGATGCGGGAGCACGGGGCGACGTCCCAGCGGATCGGGCTGCCCGTGGAACAGGCCCCGGCCCTGCCGTTCTTCACCCATCACGGGTTCACCGCGCTCACGCCGGTCCGCCTCGGCCGCACGTTCTGACGGCTGCACGTTCTGACAGCTGCACGTTCTGACGGCCCCGCACGTTCCGACAGCTGCACGCTCTGACGGCTGCACGTTCTGACGGCCGCCCGCCTGCGACGGCTGCCCGCCCCGGTCGTCGGCCCGCCGTCCTTCCTCCACCCTGCGGGCGTGGCAGATCCACGCCATCGCGTGTTCACGCAGCCCGCCGCTCTGGCCCGGACCCCGCGCCGCAGGACAGGATTTCACCAGCGGCGCGGTCCCGGCGGCACGGGAACCCCGCCCGGACGGCCGGACCGAGCGAGCCCCTGGAGGAGCGATGCACACACCGAGCGGCACTTCCCTGACCGTCATGCCGGTCGTGCCCGCCGCGCCCGCACCGGTCCCGCCGTTCCCGTACGCGGCCCCCGGCGTCCCGCCCTGCGGCGGCAGCGCCCTGCCGGCGTCCGTGGAGTTCCTGCCCGGCCTGGAGTCGGCCGCGCCGGCCGCCGAGGACGACGCGTGGCTGTACGACGCGCTGCTGGGTCCGCACAGCGCGGACATCGTCCGCTACCTGAGCCTCGCGCGGCGGTGCGGCGGCGGCCCGGTCCTGGACCTCGGCTCGGGAGCGGGCCGACTGGCCGTCCCGTTCGCCCGCCAGGGCTTCTCCGTCGAGGCCGTGGACCGGGACGCCGCCTGCCTGGAGCGGCTGCGGGCCTGGGGCCGGCGGATCGGACCCCAGGTGTCGCGGCGCCTGGTCACCACCCGGGCCGATCTCGCGGAACTGCGGTTGCGGCGGACGTACCGGCTGGCCCTGCTGGCCGGGACGACGGTCGCGGCCGTCCCGCCCGGCGCCCGCCCCGGGCTGCTGCGCGAGATCGCCGCCCACCTGGAACCGGGCGGTGCGCTCGCCCTCGACTTCACGGCGCACGGGCTGCGGGGGCTGTCGGACGAGCCGGTGCGCACCTGGGCGTTCCAGGTGCCCCGCTTCGACGGCGTCGAGGAGTGGGCCGTGGCCCGGCAGGTCTTCGACCTGGACGGCATGAGCGAGCACATCACCTACCACTGCGTCCGCACCGGCAAGCTGAGCACCGAGCGCGTCGTGCGGAGCACCCGCAAGTGGATCGTGGACCCCGAACGCCTCGACGCCGAACTGGAGGCGGCGGGACTGCGCGTGGAACGCCGTCGGCGCCACCGCCTGGACGAGCGGACCGAGAGCGTCCTCCTCGTGTGCCGGGCCGACGGCTGACCTCCGCCCCGCGCGGGCCGATCCGCCCTCCCCTCCCCCGTTCCACGGGGCGGACAAGAGGTACGATGCCTCCAAAGGTTTGAGCGGACCAGATGACGGATGGTGGCGCAGCGATGGCTGTCGTGGAGGAGTCGACCGGCCGCGAGGCGGTGATCCAGCGCCTCCGTGACGTGGGTCTGCGCGTGACCGGGCCGCGCCTCGAAGTGCTCCAGGTGCTGGCGGCGGGCGGGCACATGGACGTCGAGTCCATCACTGCGGCCGCCCGCGAACGGCTGGGGACCCTGACCAGCCAGGCCGTGTACGAGATGCTGCGGCACTTCCTGGAGACCGGACTGGCCGCGAAGTTCGACCGCCCCGGCCTGCCCGCCGTCTTCGAGGTCTCCGGCCCGCCGCACCAGCACGCCCTCTGCCTGCGCTGCGGCCGCGTGGAGAACGTACGGGCCGAGGTGCCCGAACCGGCGGGCGAGGAACTCCGCGCCTGGCGGATGGGCGACGCGGAGATCACCTTCAAGGGGCTGTGCCCGGACTGCCTGGGCGCGGCGCAGGACTGACCCGGCCCCTCACACCCCCCGGCCCCACATCGCCGCATCCGCACGGGAGTTGGGTCCGCGAGCCCTCTCCGGGCGGCCCCGGGGCGGCCCGTCCCGGCCGCCCGGAAGCAGAGTCGATCACCCCGGCCGGGCGTTGTGACGCCCGTCACATCCGTTTCCGCGGGGCGGGGACTCCCTCACCGGCATGTGCCAAAGTGTGACTGTCGATTCGTAAGACGAGGGGGTCGCTTCGCGATGGCAACGGGCGATGGCAGGGACGGCATCCAGTCGGCCGACAGGGTGCTGGCCCTCTATCAGGAGCTGCGCCTGCGCGGGGTGTCCAACCTCAACGACGTCTTCGCGGAACTGGGGCTGGCGCCCGAGGAGCGCGAGAGCCGGCGTGCGGAGCTGATGGACCTCGGTCTCATCGTGCCCACGGACAGCACGCACGCGACGCGCGCCGATCTCCAGTCGGAGGCCTGGCGGCCGGGTCCGGACGCGGTCGCCGTGGTCGACCCCGAGATCGCCCTGCTGCGGATGCTGCAACGCGAACGCGAGCGGCTGCGCGAGCACCTGGACGAGTCGGACCGGACCTACAGTGCGCTGGAGACGCTGGTCGGAAGGTTCCTGCGGCCCGGTTCGCTGAGCGGTTCCGAGGTCGAGGTGGAGATCATCGACGACTACGGGCGGATCCAGCAGGTGCTGGAGGACATCACGGACGTCATCCGGCACGACCTGACGTCCATGCACGTGACGGCCCTGGTCCGGGAGGTCGCGGACCGCGTGCTCAGCCGCGACCGCAGACAGATCGACAACGGGGTGCGCATCCGCGCCATCTACCACCAGCGGATCACCACCTCGCCGGAGGCGGTGGAGATGCTGCGCCGCCGGGTCGAGGCCGGGGTCGAGATCCGGCTGTCGCCCGCCGCCCCGATGAACATGATCATCGCCGACCAGCAGTTCGCCGTGCTGCCCGTCCACCCCGACGACCGGTCGGCCGGCGCGATCCTCGCCCGCGGGCCCGCCCTCGTGCGCTCCTACCTGGCGCTGTACGAGCACTGTTGGCACGCGGCCACACCGTACGGCGACGACGTCGCGCCGGAACTCGGCGGGGACGGGCTGTCCGAGCAGCAGCGGGCCGCGCTCAAGATGCTCGCCTCGGGCATGAAGGACGAGAAAGTCGCCCGGAATCTGGGAGTGTCCTTGCGGACGGTGAGCCGCATGCTGTCCGAACTGATGCAGGAAATGGGGGCGTCGAGCCGATTCGAGGCCGGCGTACGGGCGCAGCGGCTCGGCTGGCTGGATTGATTCACCCCACACCGACCCCGGAGGCCCCGTCCGGCATCCCCTCCGGATGACCCGCCCGAAATACCGGCGCAACACTCCGGTCGGGGCAAATTGAGAAGCCCCGCGGCCGCCGGGGGCGATCACGAGGCTCTGTCGCGGAAAGGGGCCGGGCGGTTCAGTCCCAGCCGTTGTCGTTCGACCGGGCCGACGTCCGCGCGGTGACGGTACAGGACGGGTGGGCGTGGCCGGAGCGTCCGGTGTTCCCGTGCATTCCGGTGATGTGCGCAGCGGACATGATTTCCTCCAGGAATGTGAATTGCCGATTTCGTCTCCGCGGGTCCGTGCCGCCGGCATTCCGTCGAAGACATCTCCATTGTCGTACGGCATCCGCGGCCGGGCCAGTTTCCTGTAGCGCACCTGAGGCGGATCTGGAGTCCCGGCGGGCGGGCAGGGCTGCGTGCCAATTCCGCGCATTCCGGCTGGAGTTCATGGAGACGTTACACTTGCGCTCCTTTGGTCAACCCAAAAGTGCTGCTAGTGTGGAATTCCGGCCTTCTCGACCCTCCAGGGGAGAGGCGCCGGCGAGGCAGGGGCGTGCCGCCGCTCCTGCCTCATTCGTCTCCGGGCCCGGCTTCTCCTCCCGCAGCACGTCCCGGTAGACCTCCAGGGTCCGGGTGGCCGCGGTCTGCCAGCTCATCGTCCGGGCGTGCCGCACCGCCGCCCTCCCCATCGCGGCGCCCGCCCGCGGGTGTTCCGCGAACCAGCGCAGCCACCGGGCGTACTCCAGCGGATCGTTGCCGCGGACCAGCATGCCGGTCACCCGGTCCCGTACGGCGGTGGGCAGTCCGCCGACGGCCGACGCCAGGACGGGCGTACCGCAGGCCTGCGCCTCCAGGGCGACCAGCCCGAAGGACTCGCTGCGCGAGGGCACCATCAGGACGTCCGCCGCCCGGTACCAGTCGGCCAGCTCCGCCGGCGGCACCGGCGGGTGGTGCCGCAGTACGTCGGCCACCCCCAGCTCCCGGGCCAGTTCCCAGGCGTCGCCGCGCGGCCCGGCCCCCGAGTTGCCGCCCACCACCGGGACGACGGTCCGCCGGCGCAGCGCCGGGACCTCCCTCAGGAGCTCGGCGACGGCGCGCACCATCACGTCCGGCCCCTTGAGGGGCTGGATGCGGCCCGCGTACAGGGGGACGAACGCGTCGGCCGGCATGCCGAGCCGGGCCCGCGCGGCGGCCCGGCCCCGGCCGGGGCCGAAGGTGCGCAGGTCGACACCGGGCCGGACGACCTCCGTTCTTCGCGCTTCGGCCCCGTAGAGGTTCCGCAGCGCGACGGCTTCGTCGGCGCTGTTGGCGATCAGCCGGTCTGCGGAGCCGACCACCTGGTGCTCGCCGCGGATCCGTGACTGCGGCTCGGGGGTGTCGCCGTCCGCGAGGGCCGCGTTCTTGACCCGGGCGAGGGTGTGGGCGGTGTGCACGAGCGGTACCCGCCAGCCGACGGCGGCGATGCGGCCTGCCTGCCCGGAGAGCCAGTAGTGCGAGTGGACCAGGTCGTAGCGCCGTTCCTCCTTGAGCAGTGCCAGTGAGAACGGCACCACCAGGGCGGGCATGTCCTCCTTGGGCAGGGCGGCCCGCGGGCCGGCCTCCAGGTGCCGCAGCCGGACGCCGGGGCCCAGGTCGGCCCAGCGGGGGCGGGCCTCGCCGCGGCAGCGGGTGAACAGGTCGACCTCGACGCCCAGTTCGGCGAGGGCTCGGGAGAGCTGGACCATGTAGACGTTCATGCCACCCGCGTCCCCGGTGCCGGGCTGGTGCAGCGGCGAGGTGTGGACGCTGAGCATGGCGACGCGCAGGGACACGTGGAGCTCCTACGGGGAGGGGCCGCGCGTACCCTCGCGCGCCGTGCGACCGGCGCGGGGTCACGCGGCGAAGGGAGGTTTCTGTCGTCTTGCCGTCTTGCGGTGGTGCCGTGAGCCGTGGTGCCGTCCGGTCGGACGGCGGGGTCAGAAGCCGAACACCGGTCCCGAGGGCGGCGCCAGCCGGGTGCCGGGGGCGGGCGGGGCGAGCACCTCGGCGGAAACCGGCCCTCCCGGCGGCACCCGCAGGGCGGCGGCCAGCCGGTCCGCGCCCTCGGGCATCACGGGCCGCGCCCAGGCGCCGAGCGCGCGGGCCACGGCCAGCTGCGCCGCCAGCACCGGCTCGTGCCGGCGGCCCGCGGTGGGGCGGTGTGCCTCGTGCGCGTTGACGTGGCCGAAGTCGGACGCCGACCGGACCATCTCGTCGAGGAGGGCGACCGCCCTGCGCGGGTCGAACGCCTCGGGCGAATAGGCCTCGCGCAGGTCTTCCACCCCGCGCAGGAGCCGCCGCTCCAGCACCTCCCAGCCGGTGCCGCCGGGCAGCGCCGCCGGAACCAGTCCCGCGCACTCGTCCCGCACGGCGGTGAACAGCCGCGACAGCCAGTGGTTCCAGCTCTCGTCCAGCTCCCGGCGGGCGGCGGCGAGCCGGTCGGTGTGGAACTCCGTCCGGGGGGCCACGGGCCGGGCCTGGAGGACGTGCCGGCGCAGCGTGTCCGAGCCGTACTCGGTGATCAGGTCCAGCGCCCAGGCCTTCTGGCCCGAACCCCAGACGAGCGCCTCGTCGTCGATGACGTACGCCTCGTTGACGCAGAAGCGCTGCGGCAGCTCGACCCCCTGGGCGAAGAGCAGCACCGGCAGCAGGACGGCGTGACAGAAGGCGTGGCCGAAGCCGCAGAAGTGGATGGCCCGTTCGGGCAACGGACGGTCGCCGTGGCCGAAGAGCTGCATCGCGGCCGCCTCGAAGCAGCCGTCGATGCGGTGCTCGGGGAAACCGTCGACGGGGACGGGGAGCCCCCATCCGGCGGGGTGGGAGACCGCGATGTCCGGCAGCCCGTCCTCGGCGAGCGACTCGCACAGCGCGGCCAGGCGCGGCGGGAGGCCGGTGGCGGCCCAGTAGGCGGCGAGGGCCTCGCGGTGGGGCTCCAGGGGGATGTAGAGGCGCCGGCAGCGCCGGGGTGCGGCCGGGGAGCCGCACTGGACGCAGCGCGGCTCCAGCAGGTCGCCGCCGTCGTTGGGGCGGGCGCACTCGTGGCACATGCCGCCGTCGCTGGCGGCCGAGCAGTGCGGGCAGGAGCCGGTGACGTGCGCTCCGTGGAGCCAGCGCCCGCAGGGTTCGCAGTACGGCGTCAGGCGGGTGCGGGCGGCGATGACGCCTTCCGCGTGGAGCCGCCGGAAGAGGTCGGCCAGCCAGCGGCCGTAGCCCTTGTCCTGGCGCGGGCGCACGATGTGGTCGAACTCGACGCCCGAGCGCAGCCAGTCGGCGGTGATCGCTTCCCGGTAGCCCTCGGCGACCTCCTCCGGCTTGCGGCCGGCGCGGAGCGCCCGCACGTGGACGGAGCTGGTGTGGTCGGCGGTACCGGTGGTGAACAGGACGGGTTCGCCCTCGGCCCGCAGGTACCGGGACAGCACGTCCGCCGCGACGTAAGGTCCCGCGAGATGGCCGACGTGAAGTTCGCCGTGGGTGGCCGGCGGGGTCGCGGTGATCCATACGGGGGTGCTCATGGGACCTCCTTGACGCTGTGGTGCGAAGTACGCAGCGAGGCTCGAAACGGAAGGGGCGGACGCCCTCCCCGCTCCGCGCTCCGGCGGGAGGGGAAGGGGAGAACGGGGTGCCCATACAAAGCCTGACAGAGAAACGAACCGTACGGTCTGGTTCGGGCTTGCGCGTTCACGCCGTTGCGTGGAAACGCCAGGAAGGCGGGGCCGTGGCGTAGAGATGACATGTCGCGAGTACGCCAGAGGGGCCGCCTTGCGGCCCGCCGCCGCGCCCAACACGCTGATCTCATGGATCACTTCGCGACCGACCGCACAGACCTCAGCGCCCCGGAATCCCTGCTGGTCGTGGCCGCGCATCCGGACGACATCGAGTTCTGCGTCAGCGGGACGGTCATGCGGTGGATCGCGCAGGGCACGACGCGGGTGACGTACTGCATCGTCACGGACGGCGGCGCCGGCGGCTACGACGAGATGCTGCCGCGCCAGGCCATGGGCGACCTCCGCCGCGCAGAACAGGTCCACTCGGCCAAGCGCAGCGGCGTCGACGACGTCCGCTTCCTCGGCTACCCCGACAGCTACGTCGAGTCGAGCGTGGAGCTGCGCCGCGACCTGTGCCGGGTGATCCGGGAGGTCCGCCCGCAACGCGCGATCATCCCGAGCCCGGAGATCAACTGGGCGCGGATCGCCGACCTGCACCCCGACCACCGTGCGGTGGGAGACGCCGCCCTGCGCGCCGTCTATCCCGAGGCCCGCAATCCGTTCGCGCACCCGTCCCTCCTCAAGGAGGAGGGCCTGGAGCCGTGGATCGTTCCGGAGCTGTGGCTGATGACGGGCCCCACGCCGAACCGGTACGTCGACGTCACCCCCGTGTTCGACCGCAAGGTGGAGGCCCTGCGCATCCACACCTCGCAGACCGCCCACTTCGACGACCTGGCGGGCCTGTTGCGGAACTGGCTCGGTGAGCACGCGCGGTCGGCGGGGCTGCCCGCGGGAAGGATGGCGGAGGCCTTCCAGGTCGTGCGCATCGACTGAGCGGACGCGCCCGCGGCCGGGCCGGGTCCGACTCCGCCGCGGTGGGCGGAACGGGACCCGGCCCGGCCGTTTTCCGGGGTCACCGGTAGATGAGCAGTTCCTCCTCGGCCGCGCCCGCCAGTTCGTAGCGGGTCGCGACCAGCGGACGGCCCGAGTAGAGGCGGATCAGCGTCGCCGCGTCCCCGCCGAACCGGGCGGGAGGCCGGCCGGGCACCGCGTTGCCGAGGACCAGCGGTCCCGCGTGCCCGTCGATGTCGGCGAGCAGGCGCGGCGTCTCCCGCCTGCGGCTGGCGGTGCGGAGCAGGGGCAGGGCGAGCGCCAGGCTGTCCCCGGCGTACGCCCCCGGCGCCCCGAACGCCTCCCGGACGTCGCCCGCGTGGATCCACTCCCCCAGTGCCACCGCGTCCAGCGTGCCGTCGCCCGCGGCGATGGCCGCGCCCGCTTCGCTGAGCCCGCGTTCCAGCTCGTCCACGATCCGGGGCACCGGCCAGTCCGCGCGCTCGGCCACGTCGGCGGCGTTGGCGGCGGGGAGGAAGACCCCTTCCTCCAGCCGGCCTTCGACGATCCGTACGAGGGCGGCCGCGCAGTGGGCGAGGACGTCCCGGGCGGTCCAGCCGGGGCACGCGGTGCGCAGCCCGTACGAGGCCTCGGGCGTGCGGCGCAACAGTGGTATCAGCGCGTCCCGTTCGGTGCGCAGCAGCAGGTCCGGTAGCCAGGGATCGCGTACTTCGTCGGCGGTCTCCACGGCGGTCAGTAGCGGTAGTGGTCGGGCTTGTACGGGCCCTCGACCTTGACGCCGATGTAGGCGGCCTGCTCGGGGCGCAGGGTGGTGAGCTTGACGCCGAGGGCGTCGAGGTGGAGTCGGGCGACCTTCTCGTCGAGGTGCTTGGGCAGCACGTAGACGTCGGTCGGGTACTCCGACGGCTTGGTGAAGAGCTCGATCTGGGCCAGGGTCTGGTCCGCGAAGGAGTTCGACATCACGAACGACGGGTGGCCGGTCGCGTTGCCCAGGTTGAGGAGGCGGCCCTCGGACAGGACGATGAGGACCTTGCCGTCGGGGAACTTCCAGGTGTGGACCTGGGGCTTGACCTCGTCCTTGACGATCCCGTCGATCTT
>NZ_JBEXPG010000021.1:0-134280 GCF_040611935.1 Streptomyces sp. NPDC006512
ACCCGCGTCACCGAGCCCGATCGCCTCCGGATCCCCCGTGGCGAACGCGGCCGCGCCGGGCCAGTACCGCTGCCGCTGGAACGCGTACGTCGGCAAATCGACACGACGGGCACCCGAACCAGCGAAGAATGCCGCCCAGTCGACGGTGACTCCGCGGGCGTGGACCTGGACGAGGCCGGTGACGAGGGACTCGTCCTCCGAACGACCGGTACGCAGGACGGGGATGAAGGCGGCGTCCTGCTCGACGCAGTCCTGAGCGAGCGCGGACAGCACCCCGTCCGGGCCGAGTTCGACGTACGTCGTCACGCCGGCGGCCTCAAGGGCGCGCACACCGTCGAGGAACCGCACGGCCTCGCGGACGTGCCGGACCCAGAACTCCGCCGAACCCATCTCGTCCGACACCAGCGCACCGGTCAGGTTCGACACCACCGGAACGTGCGGCGCCGAGAACGAAAGCCCTTCCACGACCTGGCGGAAGTCGTCCAACATGCCGTCCATGTGCGGCGAATGGAACGCGTGGCTGACCGCCAGCCGCTTCGTCTTGCGGCCCGGGAAGGACTCCGCGACCGAGGTCACCGCGTCCTCGTCACCGGCGACGACCACCGACCGCGGGCCGTTGACCGCGGCAATGCTCACCCGGCCGGTCAGCAGCGGCAGGACCTCGTCCTCCGACGCCTCCACCGCCACCATCACACCACCGGTCGGCAGCGCCTGCATCAGTCGACCACGCGCCGCGACCAGCGTGCACGCGTCGTCCAGCGAGAACACCCCGGCCACATGCGCGGCCGCGATCTCACCGACCGAATGACCCGACAGGAAGTCCGGCCGCACACCCCACGACGTCACCAGACGGAACAGGGCGACCTCGACGGCGAACAACGCCGGCTGCGCGTACTCCGTCTCGTTCAGCCGATCAGCGTCGGATCCGAACAGCACCTCCTTGAGCGGCCTGTCGAGCACCGCGTCCAGGTGTGCGCAGACCTCGTCCAGTGCGTCCGCGAACACCGGGTGGGCGTCGTACAGTTCACGGCCCATCCCGATGCGCTGACTGCCCTGACCGGTGAACAGGAAGGCGGTGCCGCCTTCACCGGCCGTGCCGGTGGTGGTCCGGGGCGCGGACTCGCCGGTGGCGAGCCGGGTCAGGGCCTCCCGCAGCTCCTGAAGGTCCGGGGTGGTGTGGTCGACGGTCAGGACGGCGGCCGCCCGGTGGTCGAGGTGCGCGCGGCTCGTGGCGAGGGAGTAGGCCACGTCGAGCGGGTCCTCTCCCCGCTTCTCGGCGGCGTCCAAGTGGGCGCTGAGGGCTGCTGCTTGGACTCGGAGCGCTTCGCGGGTCTTGCCCGAGAGGAGGTACGGGAGCACGCGCGCCGGTCGTGCGGTCGGCCGCGCGGCGGCCTCCGCCGACGGTTCGGCGTCCGGTGCCTGCTCGATGATCGTGTGGGCGTTGGTGCCACTGATGCCGAACGAGGAGATGCCAGCCCGTCGCGGACGGCCCGTCTCCGGCCAGGCACGCTGCTCGGTCAGCAGGGCGATCTCCCCCGCCGACCAGTCCACGTGCGGGGTCGGCTCGTCCACGTGAAGCGTCTGCGGAAGCACCCCCTCCCGCATCGCCATGACCATCTTGATGATCCCGGCGACACCGGCCGCGGCCTGCGTGTGACCGATGTTCGACTTCACCGAGCCCAGCAGCAGCGGCCGGTCCTCCGGCCGCTCCTGCCCGTACGTCGCCAGCAGCGCCTGCGCCTCGATCGGATCCCCGAGCCGGGTACCCGTGCCGTGCGCCTCCACCGCGTCCACCTCGGCGGCCGACAGCCCGGCACTCGCGAGAGCGGCCCGGATGACCCGCTGCTGCGACGGACCGTTCGGAGCCGTCAGACCGTTGCTCGCACCGTCCTGGTTGACCGCCGAACCCCGCACCACCGCCAGCACCGGATGCCCATTACGGCGGGCGTCCGACAGCCGCTCCACGAGCAGCATGCCAATGCCCTCACCCCATCCCGTACCGTCGGCCGCTGCGGCGAACGCCTTGATCCGGCCGTCCTCCGCCAGACCCCGCTGACGGCTGAAGTCGATGAAGTTCTCCGGCGTCGACATCACGGTGACACCGCCGGCCAGTGCCATGTCGCACTCGCCGCCCCGCAGCGCCTGGATCGCCCAGTGCAGCGCGACCAGGGACGAGGAGCAGGCCGTGTCGACCGTGACCGCCGGGCCCTCGAGCCCGAACACGTACGAGACTCGCCCGGACATGACGCTGCCCGCGTTGCCCGTGCCGACGTGGCCTTCGAGGCCGTCCTGTTCGCGGGTGACGAGGGAGAGGTAGTCCTGGCCGTTGGTGCCGACGAAGACACCCGCCCGGCTGCCGCGCATCGACGACGGGTCGATGCCGGCCCGCTCGAACGCCTCCCAGGACGTCTCCAGGAGGAGCCGCTGCTGCGGGTCCATCGCCAGGGCCTCGCGCGGCGAGATCCCGAAGAAGCCGGCGTCGAACTCCGCTGCTCCGGTGACGAATCCGCCTTCGCGGGTGTACGAGGTACCGGGCTGGTCGGGGTCGGGGCTGTAGAGGCGGTCCAGGTTCCAGCCGCGGTCCGACGGGAACCCGGCTCCCGCGTCCGTACCGCGTGCGAGCAGCTGCCACAGGTCCTCGGGGGACGTGATGCCGCCGGGGAAGCGGCAGCTCATCGCCACGATGGCGATCGGGTCACCGTCGACGGCCGCGGCGACGGGCAGCATGGCACCGGATACGGGAACACTGCCGACGAGTTCCTCACGGAGGTGCCCGGCCAGCGCGGCGGACGTCGGGTAGTCGTAGACGAGGGTGACGGGCAGGCGCAGTTCGGTCGCCGCACTCAGGCGGTTGCGCAGCTCGACGGCCGTCAGGGAGTCGAAGCCGAGCTCCTTGAAGGCCCGTTCGGCGCCCACCGCGTCCGCGCTGCCGTGCCCGAGGACGGCGGCGACGTGCATACGGACCAGGGCGAGCAGTTCGCGCGCCTGCTCGGCGGGCGCGAGCCCGGCCAGCCGGCCGGAGAGGGTGCCCAGGCGGTCCGCGTAGGGGGCCGCCGGGGTGTGGGCGGATGTCGCGGCACGCATCGCGCGTACCTCGGCGAGCTCGCTGAACAGTTCGCTGGGGCGCACGGCCGTGTGGCCGGAGAGGTACTGCTCCCATTCGACGTCGGCGATGGTGAGGGAGCCGTCGTCGGCGCCAACGGCCTGCCGGAGAGCACGGATCGCCGGCTGCGCGTCCATGGGGGGCACACCGTCCCGGCGCATCCGGGCGTCCAGCGCCTCGTCGGCGGCCATGCCGCCCTCGGCCCAAGGCCCCCACGCGAGCGAGGTCGCGGCCAGCCCGGCGGCCCGCCGCTGCTCAGCCAGAGCATCCAAATAGGCGTTGGCGGCGGCGTAGTTGGCCTGTCCGGCCGCGCCGACCGTCCCGCTCATCGACGAGAACAGCACGAACGCGGAGAGCTCGATACCCAGCTCGACGGTCAGCTCGTGCAGGTTCAGGGCGGGCGTCGCCTTCGCCCGCAGCACACTCTCGAACCGCTCCGGCGTCAACGCGTCGAGCACACCGTCGTCCAGCACACCAGCCGTGTGCACGACCGCCGTGAGCCCGGTGGCTTCGGCCGCGAGCAACGTCCGCAGGGCATCCCGGTCGGAGACGTCGCAAGCGACGACCGACACGTCCACACCCTGCCCGGCCAGCTCCGCGACCAGCTCGGCAGCACCAGGAGCATCAGCGCCCCGGCGGCTGGTCAGCACCAGCCGCTCCGCACCCGCCCCGGCCAGCCAACGAGCCACCCGACCACCCAGCGCACCCGTACCACCGGTCACCAGCACCGTCCCCGACGGCGCCCAGGAGCCGGAACCGCCGGCAGCCCGGACCAGACGACGCCCGAACACACCGGAAGAACGAACAGCGACCTGATCCTCACCAGAACCGCCGGCCAGGACCCCGACCAGACGGCCCATGGCCCGCTCATCCCACACCTCAGGCAGGTCGACCAGACCACCCCAACGCCCAGGCGCCTCCAGAGCCGCAACCCGGCCCAGCCCCCACACCTGGGCCTGCACCGCGGACACCAGACGGTCGGACCGGCCCACACTCACCGCACCACGCGTCAGGCACCACAACGGCGCCTCCACCCCGGCATCACCCAACGCCTGCACCAAACCAGCCGTCGCCACGACCCCAGCGGACTCGTCCAGCGCAAGAAGGGACACCACACCGGAGACGGCTCGCGCCCCGGTGAGCAGTCCGGCCAGCGCGGCACGATCGGCGCCGGGCTCGACCACGACGAGCCGAACTTCCACACCGCGCCCGGCCAGCGCATCCACCACGGCTGCGGTCTGCGGGTCGTCCTCCCCCGTGGCCGGAACGACGACGGCCCACTCGCCACCCAGTACGCCGGACGGCGTCGACGCCGCCGTGAGCGGCTTCCACGACACCCGGTAGCGCCAGCCGTCGGCCTGCGCCTGCTCCTGGCTCTGCCGGCGCCATGCCGACAGGGCGGGGACGAGCTCGCTGAAGCGGGCGTCGTCGGCCACCTCCAGTTCGGCCAGCAGGGACGTGAGGTCGCCGCGCTCCACCGCTTCCCAGAACCGGGCGTCCACCGCGTCGACCGCCGGGGCGGCGACAGGGGCGCCGTGAGACAGGTTCGTCTCCGGCCAGAAGCGCTGTCGCTGGAAGGCGTACGTCGGCAGCTGCACCCGCCCGACGCCCGCGCCCTCGGAGACGGAACTGAAGAAGGAACTCCAGTCCGTCTCCACGCCCCGCACATGCGCCACGGCAAGAGCGGTGACGACCGTCTCCGCCTCGGAACGGTCACTGCGCAGGGCCGGCACGAACACGGCGCCTTCGCCCGTCACGCACTGCTGGCCCATCGCCGAGAGCACGCCACCAGGGCCGAGTTCGAGGTACGTCGTGACCCCCGCTGCCTCCAGGGCGCGCATGCCGTCGAGGAACCGCACCGCCTCGCGGACGTGCCGCACCCAGAAGTCCGCGGACGCCATCTCGTCCGACACCAGCGCACCGGTCAGGTTCGACACCACCGGAAGGGTCGGGGCCGAGAAGGAGAGCCCCTCCACCACTCGGCGGAAGCCGTCCAGCATCCCGTCCATGTGCGGGGAGTGGAAGGCGTGGCTCACGGTCAGCCGCTTGGTTTTGCGGTCGGTGAACGAGTCCACGACCGTGCTCACGGCGTCCTCGTCGCCGGCGACCACGACCGACGTCGGCCCGTTGACCGCGGCGATGCTCACCCGGTCGGTCAGCAGCGGCAGGACCTCGTCCTCGGAGGCCTCCAGCGCGACCATCGCGCCACCGGCGGGCAGCTCCTGCATCAGGCGTCCACGGGCCGCGACCAGCGCACACGCGTCGTCGAGGGTCAGCACACCCGCCACGTGCGCGGCCGTGATCTCACCGATCGAATGCCCGGACAGGAAGTCCGGCTTCACGCCCCAGCTCTCCACGAGCCGGAACAACGCCACCTCGACGGCGAACAGCGCGGGCTGGGTGAACCCCGTCTCGTCCAGCAGGTCCGAGTCAGGCGCGGCGAAAAGTACGTCCTTCAGGGGCAGTTCGAGGTGGGCGTCCATCCGGGCGCAGACCGCGTCCAGCGTGTCCGCGAACACCGGGTAGGTGTCGTGGAGTTCGCGACCCATCCCCAGCCGCTGGCTGCCCTGTCCCGTGAACAGGAAGGCCAGCCCGCCGCCCGAGACGGTGTCCTGGACCAGCCCCGGCACCTGCTCGCCGGCGGTGAGGCCGCGCAGGCCGGCCGTCAGCGCATCACGGTTCGTCGCTTCCGCGACGAGAACGGCCCGTGTTTCGAACGTGGAGCGTCCGGCGGCGAGCGCGTACGCGATGTCGGCGGTAGCGGCCTGCGGGTTCTCGGCCAGCCACGCGACGAGCTGCTCGGCCTGGGCTCGCACGGCGGCGGCGTTCTTACCGGTGACGACGAACGGCAGGACCGGAGCACCGGCACCGGCACCGGCACCGCGGTCGTGACCCGGTGCCGTCGCCTCGTCCGCGAGCGGGGCCTCTTCGATGATCGTGTGGGCGTTGGTGCCACTCAGGCCGAACGAGGAGATGCCGGCCCGTCGCGGACGGCCGGTCTCCGGCCAGGCACGCTGCTCGGTCAGCAGAGCGATCTCCCCCGCCGACCAGTCCACGTGCGGGGTCGGCTCGTCCACGTGAAGCGTCTGCGGAAGCACCCCCTCCCGCATCGCCATGACCATCTTGATGATCCCGGCGACACCGGCCGCGGCCTGCGTGTGCCCGATGTTCGACTTCACGGAACCCAGCAGCAGCGGCTGGTCCTCCGGCCGCTCCTGCCCGTACGTCGCCAGCAACGCCTGCGCCTCGATCGGGTCCCCGAGCCGCGTGCCCGTACCGTGCGCCTCCACCGCGTCCACCTCGGCGGCCGACAGCCCGGCACTCGCCAGGGCCTGGCGGATGACCCGCTGCTGCGACGGACCGTTCGGAGCCGTCAGGCCGTTGCTCGCACCGTCCTGGTTGATCGCAGAACCCCGCACCACCGCCAGGACCGGGTGTCCGTTGCGGCGGGCGTCCGACAGCCGCTCCACGAGCAGCATGCCGACACCCTCACCCCAGCCCGTACCGTCCGCGCCGGCGGCGAAGGCCTTGATCCGGCCGTCCTCCGCCAGTCCCCGCTGACGGCTGAAGTCGATGAAGGCATCGGGGGTGGACATGACGGTCACGCCACCGGCGAGCGCCATGGAGCATTCGCCCTGCCGCAGCGCCTGTACCGCCAGGTGGAGGGCGACGAGCGACGACGAGCAGGCCGTGTCGACCGTGATCGCCGGCCCTTCGAGCCCGAAGACGTAGGAGAGGCGACCGGAGACGACGCTCGCCGCGTTGCCCGTGGCCACATGGCCTTCGAGGCCGTCGGCTTCGCCCGCGACCAGGGAGAGGTAGTCCTGGCCGTTGGTTCCGACGAAGACACCGGCCCGGCTGCCGCGCAGCGACGAGGGGTCGATGCCCGCCCGCTCGAACGCCTCCCACGAGGTCTCCAGGAGGAGCCGCTGCTGCGGGTCCATGGCCAGGGCCTCGCGCGGCGAGATCCCGAAGAAGTCGGCGTCGAAGTCCGCGACGTCGTACAGGAAGCCGCCTTCGCGCGTGTACGAGGTGCCGGGCCGGGCCGGGTCCGCGTCGTAGAGGCGGTCCAGGTCCCAGCCGCGGTCCGACGGGAACCCGGCGACGGCGTCCGTGCCCTGCGCGAGCAGCTGCCAGAGTGCTTCGGGGCTCTGTACGCCGCCGGGGAAACGGCAGGTCATCGCGACGATCGCGATCGGATCGTCGTCGTCGGCGACCGCCGCGCGGGTTGATGCGTCCGCTGCCGGCGCACGGCCCACCAGTTCCCCGCGCAGGAATTCCGCGAGGGCCGACGAGGTCGGGTAGTCGTACACGAGGGTGGTGGGGAGGCGCAGCGCGGTGGCCGCGCCGAGGCGGTTGCGCAGGTCGACGGCGGTCAGGGAGTCGAAGCCGAGCTCCTTGAAGGCGCGTTCGGCACCGACGGAGTCCGAGCCGTCGTGTCCGAGGACGGCGGCGACGTGCGTCCGCACCAGGCTGAGGAGCTCCCGCTCCTGCTCGGCCCGCGGGAGCTCGGCCAGCTTCGCGAACGCGGCGCCCGCGACGTCGGCACCCGTCACCACGGTCCCGTGACCGGCGGCCGGGGTGTCGTGTCCGGACCCGCCGGTGGTGGCGAGGTCGGCGACCGACGGGTTGCGGCGGCCGGCCGCCACGACGGTCGCGAACCGGTCCCAGCTGATGTCCGCGACGGTCAGGGCGGCGGCGTCGGCGCCAACGGCCTGTACGAGCGCGGCGATCGCGGCGTCGGGGGCCATCGGCGGCACGCCTTCGCGCCGCATCCGCGCGTCCATCGCCTCGTCAGCGGCCATGCCGCCCTCGGCCCACGGACCCCACGCGAGCGAGGTCGCGGCCAGCCCGGCGGCACGCCGCTGCTCAGCCAGCGCATCCAGATAGGCGTTCGCGGCAGCGTAGTTGGCCTGACCAGCCGCACCAACCGTCCCGCTCATCGACGAGAACAACACGAACGCCGACAACTCGATGCCCAGTTCAACGGTCAGCTCGTGCAGATTGAGAGCGGACGTCGCCTTCGCCCGCAGCACGCTCTCGAACCGCTCCGGCGTCAACGCGTCGAGCACACCGTCATCCAGCACACCAGCCGTGTGCACGACCGCCGTGAGCCCGGCGGCCTCGGCGGCCAGCAGCGTCCGCAGGGCATCACGGTCGGAGACGTCACAAGCGACGACCGACACCTCCACACCCTGCCCAGCCAGCTCCGCCACCAGCTCGGCAGCACCAGGAGCCTCCGAGCCCCGGCGGCTGGTCAGCACCAGCCGCTCGGCCCCAGCCCCGGCCAGCCAACGAGCCACCCGACCACCCAGCGCACCCGTACCACCGGTCACCAGCACCGTCCCCGACGGCACCCAGGAGCCGGAGGCCCCGGCCGCACGGACCAGACGACGCCCGAACACACCGGAAGAACGAACAGCGACCTGATCCTCACCAGCGGCAGAACCCCCCAGCACCCCGACCAGACGAGCCATGGCCCGCCCGTCCCACACCTCAGGCAGATCGACCAGACCACCCCACCGGCCGGGAGCCTCCAGAGCCGCAACCCGGCCCAGACCCCACACCTGAGCCTGCACCGCAGACACCAGACGATCCGACCGGCCCACACTCACCGCACCACGCGTCAGGCACCACAACGGCGCCTCCACCCCGGCATCACCCAACGCCTGCACCAGAACAGCCGACGCCACAACCCCAGCGGCCTCATCCAAGGCCAGCAGAGACACCACACCCGCCACCGAACCGGCAGCCACCAGCAGCTCGGCCAGCCCCGCACGATCCGTACCCGGCTCGACGGCCACCCGTCGAACCTCGGCACCACAGCCGGCCAGGGCGTCCACGACGGCCACGTCGTCCACCCCGGCCGGGGACACGACCAGCCACGCCCCGGACAGTCGCGCACCCGAGGCGGTGACATCCGTGAGCGGGGTCCACGACACCCGGTAGCGCCAGCCGTCGATCTCCGACTGGGTCCGTACGCGGCGGCGCCACGCCGAGAGGGCGGGGACGACCTCGCTCAGCGGCTGTTCGCCGGACGCGTCCAGTTCGAGGGTGGCGGCGAGGGCGGCCACGTCCTGGTGTTCGACCGCGTCCCAGAACTCGCTGTCGGCGGGGTCGGTGTGGTGTGCGGGTGTCGTGGCCGACTCTGCGGCCGGGGTGCGGGCGTTCATCCAGTACCGCTGCCGCTGGAAGGCGTACGTCGGCAGTTCGACCCGTGCGGCGCCCGTGCCGGCGAAGAAGGGGGCCCAGTCCACGTCCACGCCGCGGACGAACATCCGCGCGACGGCGTCGACGAGCGTGGCGGCCTCGGGGCGGCCGGAGCGCAGCGCGGCGGTGAACACGGGCGGGGTGGTGGGCTGCGGGTCGGTGCTCAGGCAGTCCTGTGCCATGGCCGTGAGGACGGGGTCGGGGCCGAGTTCGAGGAAGGAGTCGGCTCCGCGTGTGCGGAGGGTGCGTACGCCGTCGAGGAACCGTACGGCGTCGCGGACGTGGCGGACCCAGTGTTCGGGGGTGGCGAGTTCGGCGGCGGTGGCCGTGGTGCCGGTGAGGAGGGAGACGACGGGCAGGGTGGGCGTGCCGTACTCCACGACCTGCGCGACCCGGCGGAACTCGGCCAGCATGGCGTCCATGTGGGGCGAGTGGAAGGCATGGCTGACCGTCAGCCGCTTGGTCTTGCGGCCCCGGGTTTCGAGTTCCCGGGCGACTGCGGCCACGGCGTCCTCGTCGCCGGCCACCACGACGGACGTCGGGCCGTTGACGGCGGCGATGCTCACCCGGTCGGTGAGCAGCGGCAGGACCTCGTCCTCCGACGCCTGTACGGCGGTCATGACGCCACCGGCGGGCAGGGCCTGCATGAGCCGGCCGCGTGCGGCGACCAGTGCGCACGCGTCCTCCAGCGTGAACACGCCGGCGATGTGCGCGGCGGCGATCTCGCCCACGGAGTGGCCGGCGACGAATGCGGGCCGTACGCCCCAGGACTCGACGAGCCGGAAGAGTGCCACCTCCAGGGCGAACAGTGCGGGCTGGGTGTAGGCGGTCTGGTGGAGGAGGGCGGCTTCGGGGGTGTCGTCGTCGGCGAACAGGACGTCGAGGAGGGGGTGTTCGAGTTGTTCGTCGAGGTACCAGGAGGCGTTGTCGAGGGCGTCGGCGAACACCGGGTAGGTGTCGTACAGTTCGCGGCCCATGCCGAGGCGTTGGCTGCCCTGGCCGGTGAAGAGGACGGCGAGGCGTCCGGCGGTGGGGGTGCCGTGGATGACGGCGGGTGTGTCGGCTCCGTCGGCGAGGGCGTGCAGGGCGTGCTGGAGGGCGGTGCGGTCCTGGCCGAGGACGACGGCCCGCTGTTCGAAGCGGTCCCGGGTGACGGCGAGGGAGTGGCCGATGTCGTGGGGGGTGGTGTGCGGGTGGGTGTCGAGCCAGTCGCCGAGGCGGCGGGCGGCGGCGCGCAGGGCTTCGGGGGTCTTGGCGGAGAGGGTCCAGGGCAGCGGTCCGGTTTCGTAGCCGGGCAGGTCCGTGTCGGGCAGGGCGGCCGTGTCGTCCTGGCGGTCTTCGGCCGGGGGTTCTTCGATGATGGCGTGGGCGTTGGTGCCGCTCATGCCGAAGGAGGAGATGCCCGCGCGGCGCGGGGTGGGGGACGCCGGCCAGTCGACGGCTTCGGTGAGGAGGGAGACGGCTCCGGCCTCCCAGTCGACGTGGGGGGTCGGGGCGTCGACGTGCAGGGTGCGGGGCAGCACCTCGTGCTGCATGGCCATGACCATCTTGATGATGCCGGCGACGCCGGCGGCGGCCTGGGTGTGGCCGATGTTCGACTTCAGGGAGCCCAGCCACAGCGGCCGGTCCTGCGGCCGGTCCTGGCCGTACGTGGCGAGGAGGGCCTGTGCTTCGATCGGGTCGCCGAGGGTGGTGCCCGTGCCGTGTGCTTCGACCGCGTCCACGTCGGCGGGCGTCAGGCCGGCGTTGGCGAGTGCCTGGCGGATGACGCGCTGCTGGGCGGGGCCGCTGGGGGCGGTCAGGCCGTTGCTGGCGCCGTCCTGGTTGATGGCGGTGCCGCGGACGACGGCGAGGACGCGGTGGCCGTTGGCGCGTGCGTCGGAGAGCCGTTCGACGAGGAGCATGCCGGCGCCTTCGCCCCAGGCGGTTCCGTCGGCGGCGGCGGCGAAGGGCTTGCAGCGGCCGTCGGGGGCGAGGCCGCGCTGGCGGCTGAAGGAGACGAACGAGCCGGGGCTCGCCATGATCGCGATGCCGCCGGCGAGGGCGAGGGTGCATTCGCCGCTGCGCAGGGCCTGGACGGCGAGGTGCAGTGCGGCGAGTGAGGAGGAGCAGGCCGTGTCGACGGTGACGGTGGGGCCTTCGAAGCCGAAGGTGTAGGCGATGCGGCCGGAGGCGACGCTCGCGGCGTTGCCGGTGACGAGGTAGCCCTCGAATCCGTCGGTGGCTTCTTCGAGGCGGGGGCCGTATTCCTGGGTTTCGGCGCCGACGAATACGCCGACGCGGTCGCCGCGGAGTCCGGTGGGGGTGATGCCGGCCCGGTCGAATGCTTCCCAGGAGGTTTCCAGGAGGATGCGCTGCTGGGGGTCCATGGCGAGTGCTTCGCGCGGGGATATTCCGAAGAACGCGGCGTCGAATTGGTCGGCGTCGTGGAGGAATCCGCCTTCGCGGGCGTAGGTGGTGCCGGCCCGGTCGGGGTCGGGGTCGTAAAGGGAGTCGAGGTTCCAGCCGCGTCCGGTGGGGAATGCGGAAATGGCGTCGGTGCCGGTGGCGACGAGGTCCCAGAGGGCTTCGGGGGAATGTACGTCGCCGGGGAACCGGCAGCCTATGCCGACGATGGCGATCGGTTCGTCGCTGCTGACGGCGGCTGCGACGGGTTCCTCGGCCGGGGTGGTCAGGCCCAGGAGCAGGGCGTGGACGCGGTGGGCGAGGCGGGTGGGGGTGGGGTGGTCGAAGGCCAGGGTGACGGGAAGGCGCAGGCCGGTGCCGGCGACGAGCCGGGCGTGCAGGTCGACGGCGGCGAGCGAGTCGAAGCCCAGGTCGAGGAAGGAGCGGTCCGGGTCGAGGGTGGCGGGTGCGGCGTCGCGCAGGGCCGCGGTGACCAGTGCGGCGACCCAGTCGAGGAGTGCGGTGCGCTGTTCGTTCTCGGTGAGGCCGGCCAGGCGCTCGCGCCACCCGTCGGGGGTGTCGGTGGGGGCGGCGCCGGCGGTGCGGTCCTGGATTCCGCCGGCCTGGGAGGAGCCGTCGGTTTCGGCTGCGAAATCCTGGGACTCGTTCAACATCGCGCGCTCCATCACTCCGTGCAGAGAAACCTAAGACCAGAGATGACCTTGGCACGGGGGGGCTGCCGCAGAAACCCCTAACAATCCCCTATGGACCCCTAGGTGAGGGGCTGTGGGGAATGCGTCCTGATTCTGCGGGCGCGATTGAATCACTATGCCCTCGGGGTGCGCGCGATGGCAACAATTACGGGGGCTTTTGTCTGCCGAATTCCGGCGGGCGGGGCGGGCGGGCGGCCGGCCAACGGGGCGGCCAACCGGGCGGGCGAACAGAAGCGGAGGGACGGTCGTCAGGACCGTCCCTCCGCTTCCCGGGGGTTCGCCAGTTGGTCTATCGGGGGGTGGTGCGCGGGGTCCGTTCGATGAACGGGGCGAGGATGCCGGGTACGGCCTCTTCGGCGAGGGCGAGGCCGTCCGAGACGCGTACGTCGCGGATCTTGTAGACGCCGTTGCCGGAGGCGGTGGCGGCGCCCAGGGTGAGCAGGTCCGCGCGGCGCTGGAAGACGGAGCGGGTGATCGACCAGCCGATGACGCCGTCCCGGTGGAAGGCGACGGTGCGGCGGGTGAAGGTGCCCGCGCGGGTGACCAGGTAGCGGCCGTGGAGGGCGTGGCCGAGGTTGCGGTAGGCGTCGTGGGCGAGGGCCAGGCCCGCGGGCAGCAGGATCAGGGCGGTGATCCAGCCGGTGTGGACGAGTGCGGGCGTGAGCCACAGGCCGAGGCCGACGAAGGGGGCGGCGATCAGGACGGTCCAGATCAGGGCGCGGTTGATCCTGCGGCGCAGGGCGGCGCGGGGGTGCGGTGCGAGGGTGGCTTCGACCGTCGGGGAGGTGGTTTCGCCCAGGACGTCCGCGGCGATCCGGCGGGCCACGGCCATCGGTACGGGCGGGGTGAGGCGGCTGCGGCTGCTGTTCTCGTCGGCGTCGCCGAGGCCGCTGGCGACGGCCTTGACGCGGGCGCCTCCGGCCCAGCGCAGCAGCAGCGGTTCGGCCACTTCGGCGCCGCGCAGCCGTTGTTCCTCGATGCTGACGGAGCGGGTGATGAGGAGGCCGCGGCGGACGCGGAGCATGCCGGCTTCTTCGCGGTCGAGGCGGTAGCCGCCCCAGCCCTCGATGAAGGTGGCCGTCGATCCGAGGACACCGATCAGGATGATGACGGCGAGGGTGACCAGCAGGCCGTACCAGAGCGGTACGGAGCCGAAGCGGGCCTCGATGTCCTTGACGATGCCGAGTTCCAGCGGGTCGATCTTCAGCTCGTGCAGGGTGCGGTAGGTGCTGCCGACGGCGATGAAGACACCGCCGACGCCCCAGAGGGTGAGGGGTGCGTACCGCAGCCACGCCCAGTCGAGTTCGGCTATGGCGGCATCGGTGTCGTCGGTGGTGTGCGTCAGGCCGCGGCGGGTCCGGCGGAGTTCGGTCAGCCGGCCGCGGAGCGCGGTGGCGTCGCGGACGCTGAGGCCGTCCAGGGAGAGGCCTCCGTCGGTGGAGCCCTGGTCGCCGGTGCCGATCTTCAGGGAGGTGAGGCCGAAGAGGCGGTGGAGGGGGTTGGCGGTGAGGTCGACGCTGCGGATGCGGTCGACGGGCACCGAGCGCTGGCTGCGGAAGAACTTGCCCTTGTGCACCTCCATCCGGTCCTCGGTGATGCGGTACCGGGTGGTGATGAGCCGCATCAGGCTGATGCCGGCGATGACGAGGCAGGTGATGAGGAACGAGCCGAGGGTGATCAGGACCTGGAGGTTGAACTCGCCGCCGTTGATGAGGGAGGTGGCGGCGAACATGGCCAGCGGGGTGGCCACGACGCTCAGGTTGACGAGGAAGAGGCGTGGGTTGAGCCGGCCCCAGGCGTCGTCCGGGGCGGGGTTCCCGTGGCTGCGTACCGCGGTGTCGGCCGTCACGTCGCGTCTCCCGGTACGGCCTGGGTGGACCTGGTGAGGTGTTCGACGAGTTCGGTGGCGATCCGGTGGTCGAGTCCCTTGATCTTCACGGCGCCGGCGGAGGAGGCGCTGGTGACGGTGACGCCGGAGAGCCTGAACATCTGCTGGAGGGGGCCGCGGAGCATGTCGACGGTCTGGATGCGGGAGAGGGGGACGACCCGCCACCGCTGCCAGAGCCATCCGGAGGCGGCGTAGACGGCCTCGTCGGTGGTCTCCCAGCGGTGCACCCGGTAGCGCCAGATGGGCATGATGCCCATGTAGAGGAGCCCGGGGACGAGGGCGGCGAGGAAGAGCCAGCCGAAGACGAACCGCGCCGGCGGGATGGTGAGGTAGAGCACCCCGAACACGAGCGGGAGCGGGAGGGCGAACAGGGAGGACTGGAGGGTCCACCAGCCGATCGCCCGGCTCTCGACCCGGTTGCGAGGCGGACGGAGCCTCAGTTCTTCGTTGTCTGGCACTGCCTCACCCTGGTTCCTGAACGATGTCGCGTCTTCGCCGGTCAACTCGTGTCGCATCACTGTCGGTTCACTCCCCGCCCGTCGCCCTTGCGCTGTTCGCCGTCCGCCGGGCTCCGCCGTCCGGCCGCCCGCCGTTCCGGCCGGGGGCCGGTGGGTCGGTGTCGGGTACGTCGGTGGCGGGTGCCGTCGCGGCCCGTACGGCGCGGAGCCTGGACAGCAGGACCGCCGTCCGGGCCAAGACCATCGACAGCGACGTCAGGGCGAGCGAGCTCACGAGGACCTCGCTGCCACTGAGCTGGTAGTCGGTGGTGAACCGGGTCATGCGGGCACCGAACCAGTGCTCGCAGCCGTAGGCGAAGAGGATCTGGGCTCCGAGGAGGAGGACCCAGACGGCCGCGTGGCCCGGTCCGCCGGTGCTGCGGATGTCCCCCGCAGGGTCCCGGTGTGCGGAGAGCAGGGAGCCCGCGACGAGTCCGCAGATGCCCCCCGCGCCGATGCCGGCGAGGTGCAGCGACGTGTCGTTGCCGGCCGTCGGGAAGGAGTGTACGCAGACTCCGATGACGAGGACGGCCACCAGTGTGGGGGCGGCGATCCTCAGGGGGGTGATGCGCCGGTTGCCGGAGTCGGTCGCGAGGATGACGGCCAGGAGCGATCCGCTGGTGATGAGTGCCGTCGTGAACTGACCCACGTGCCCGAACCCGCCCTTTCCCGCTTCCTTCGGAATCCTTCTCGCGGCTCTCCTCGCCGCTGTGTCCAAAGTAGGGCGGGTGGGCGGACCCCGGTGCCGACTGATCGGTGGGACCGGCTGTCAACCGATCGACGGACACGGGCTCGAGTCGTGGTAGGACTGGTCACGTGCACATACACACACAGGAGGGGGAGGTTCCGCGGTCGGCCGCGAACTACGGCCCCGACTCGGGGAGCCGCTGGTTCGGTCTGTGGGACGGCTACTTCGCGATCTCCTACCTCGTCACCGTCATCCTGCTCTTCACCTCCGACGAGGACCAGGTGCACCGGGCGTTCGCCATCGGCGCGCTGACGCTGATCGTGCCCTGGTACGCGGGTCTCGGCCGCAGGCTGATGATCCACCGGACGACGGGCCGGCGGAACATCGTGTTCTCCGTCGGGCTCTTCGTGCTGTTCGGGTCGTCCAGTCTGCTCGACTTCGCGGGTTCCTTCGCGCTGTTCGCGGTCGTCCCCATGCTCATGATGAGCCTGTCGATGCCGCCCGCGATCGTGCTGGTGGTCCTGGCCAACCTGTGGCCGGTGACGGTGGTGTGGCTGCGGGGCGGGGAGTTCGACCCCCACATCCTGGGGGTGCTGCCCATCTCCCTGCTGGGCATCGCCCTGTCGGTGCTGCTCGGCGTGTGGATCACCCGGGTGGTGCGGCAGAGCGCCGACCGGGGCGAGCTGATCAACGAACTGCGGCGCAGCCGGGAGCGCGAGGCCCGGCTGTCGCACCAGGCCGGCATCTCGGCCGAGCGCGAACGCCTCGCCCGGGAGATCCACGACACCCTGGCGCAGAGCCTGACCAGCATCATCAGCCTGGTGCAGGCGGCGGAGTCGGAGGTGGTGGACAACCCCGAGCGGGCGCGCAGCCGCCTCGGGCTGGCCGGGCGGGTCGCCCAGGACAGCCTGGCCGAGGCCCGCGGGTTCGTCTCCGCGCTCACCCCGCCGGCGCTCCGGGAGAGCTCGCTGGTGCAGGCCGTACGCCGGCAGGCCGACCTGCTGATGGAGGAGACGGGGCTCACCGTGCGGTGCACGGCCCGGGGTGCGGAACGGCCGCTGCCGATGGCGGTCAGCGTGGTGCTGCTCCGCTCGGCGCAGGAGGCCTTCGCCAACGTGCGCAAGCACGCGCGGCACGCCCGTAGGGTGGAGGTGCTGGTGGCGTACGCGCCGGACGCGGTACGGCTCGTGGTCCGCGATGACGGCGCGGGCTTCCGTACGGACCTCCCGGAGCCGCAGGACGGCCCGGACGAGGTGCGGGACGGCGGGCCGGACGGCGAACGGAACGGTTTCGGGCTGCGCGGGATGCGCGCCCGGGTGGAGGAGATCGGCGGAATGGCAGAGGTCAGCAGCAGCCCTGGGGCGGGCACGGTCATCGAGGTGACGGTGCCGCTGGGCCCCGTGGCAGGGGAGTCGGCCGGTGAGTGAGCGCGGACCGATCGGGGTGATGCTGGTCGACGACCATCCGGTGGTCCGGGAGGGCCTGAGCGCCATGCTGGAGCTCGACGCGGGCATCACGGTGGTGGGGCAGGCCGGTTCCGGTGAGGAAGCGGTGCTGCAGGCCGCCCGGCTGAAGCCCGACATCGTCCTGCTCGACCTGCGGATGGGCGGTATGGACGGGGTGGCCGCGACCGGGCACATCCTGCGGGAGTCGCCGCGTACCAAGGTGGTCATCGTGACCACGTACGAGGACGACGCCGACATCCTGCGCGCGGTGGAGGCGGGCGCGGCGGGCTACCTGCTGAAGGGCAGCTCCCGTGAGGAGCTCGTCAACGCGGTGAAGGCGGCGGCGCGCGGGGAGACGGTGCTGACGCCGTCGCTGGCACCGAAGCTGTTCCGGGCGCGGGTGGTGGAGACGCCGGTGCTGTCCGAGCGGGAGCGCGAGGTGCTCCAGCTGGTCAGGCAGGGCATGACCAACGCGGACATCGGGCGGCGGCTGTTCATCAGCGAGGCGACGGTGAAGACGCACCTGCTGAGGTCATTCAAGAAGCTGTCGGTGTCCGACCGCACGGCGGCGGTGATCACGGCCCTGGAGCGGGGCCTGCTGTCCTGAGGCCGGGCCCGCCGTCCGGGGCGGGGGTGCCGGGCGGCTGCCCGGCACCCCCGCTCAGGCGATGCCGGGCAGGCTCAGGTCCCACAGCTGCGCGGGCAGGTCCCGGCGCCGTTTGACCTTCAGCTTGCGGTAGATCCGGGTCAGGTGCTGTTCGACGGTGGAGACGGTCACGTACAGCTTGGTGGCGATCTCCCGGTTGGTGTGACCGCGGGCCGCGAGGAGCGCCACGCGCGCCTCGGCCTCGGACAGCGCCTCGGCCTCCTTGGGCGGTTCGGCCTCGCGTCCGGTGACGACGGGTTCGCCGTCGCCCTGCCCCGGCGTGAACTGCTGGCACAGCGGCTGCGCCCCGCAGGACTTGGCGACGTGCCAGGCCTTGCGTACGAGCATCCGGGCCCGGTTGAAGTCCCCGGCCGCGCGGTAGCAGCTGCCCAACTCCCCTAGTGCGCGGGCGAGTTGGAGCCGGTCCTCGTGTTCTTCGAGGAGTTCCACGGCTTCGGTGAGCCGCTTCAGCCGGTACGTGAGGTCTCCGCTGGTCAGGGCGAGTGCGAACAGCAGGGATCCGCGCGGCCGGCTGCCGGCCGGGCCCGCCTCGCGCTGCTTCTGCTGTTCGACGTACTCGCGGGCCCTCGGGACGTTGCCGATGGCCAGCCACGCCTCGGCGGCGTCGAGCCGCCACGGCGCGAGCTCCACGGCGTCCATGCCCCAGGCCTGCATCAGTTCCCCGCAGGTGAGGAAGTCGCGCAGGGCGGCGTGGTAGCGGCCCGCGGCGAGGTGGCAGCGGCCCCGGGCCCGCAGGTAGTGGAGCCCGATCTGGGTCTCCAGCATGGTGTCGGGCACCGGCTGTTCCAGCAGGCCCATCGCCTCTTCGAGGTTGCCCATCTGGGTCTCGGCCTCGATGAGGATGGCCAGCGGCATCGCGATGCCGACGCCCCAGCTCTGCACGGATATCAGGGACATGGCCTGACGGGCCTGGGCGGCCGCACCCGGCAGGTCGCCCTGGCGCAGGGCCACCTCGGCGCGGACCGCCCCGAGGGCCGCCTGCCAGGTGGGCGCGTTGCGGGCGGAGCATTCGCCGAGGAGCCGGTCGGTCCAGGTGAGCGCGAGGTCGAGGCGGCCCGCGTAGACGAGGGCCAGTACGGCGAAGACGAGGGGCGTGAGGGTGTGGTCGCTGAGGTGGTAGCGCTGCAGGACCCGGGTGGCCGCGGAGACGGCCGCTTCGCCCTGCCCGCCGCGCAGCGCGGTCCGCATGGCCTCGACGGCGGGGACGTGGGCGTCGTCGGGCATGGCGTAGGGGGCGGTGTCGCCGGCGTCGGCCGGTGCGGCGCCCGGTGTGCGCGGGGCGGCGGGGCGGGTGCCGTACGGCGCGCCGGTGGTGGTGAACGCCTCCCCGACCGCGGGGCTGACGAGCGAGAGCCAGCTCTGTGCGGCGGCGAGGGTGCCGGGGTCGTAGGCGAGGGGCTGCCCCGTGTCGCGGGCCTGCCGGGCGGCGTCCTGGAGGCGGCGTACGGCCGCTCCCGCCTGCCGGGCCTCCCCCATCCAGGCGAGGCAGGTCACGGCGTGGAGGAGGTCCCGGTCGGTGAGCCGGCCCGCGGCGAACTCCCGGGAGAGCTGGCGCAGATGGCCCTCGGCGGCGACCGGGCTGCTGCGCCAGACGATGCTCACCAGGCGGGACTTCAGAGCGGTGCGGCGGGGTCCTTCGGGGCTGGAGGCGACGGCCAGTTCCCCGCAGCGCAGGGCGAGTTCGGGGTCGTCCTCGACGAGGGCGTACTCGGCGGCCTGCTGGAGGACGGGGATCGCCCAGTCCTCGACCTGCTTGCGGGCGGCCAGGAGGTGGCGGGCGACGTCGAGGGCGGCCGCTCCGTCCTGGTGCAGCAGGCGCGCGGCGCGCTGGTGGAGCGCGGACAGGGCCCCGGTGGGGGCGGCGGCCAGTACGGCGTCGCGGGTGGCCGTGTCGCGGAAGGCGCCGTCGCGCATGACGCCGCACCGCTCCAGGTCCTGGACGGCCAGTTCGGCGGACTTGACGTGGACGTCGGTGATGCGGCTGAGGAGGGCGGGCCGGTCGGCGTCACCGAGGACGGCGATGCCCCGGGCGACCGCCAGCATCTGGGGGTCGCCCCGGTGGAGGCAGTCCAGTACGGCGCGTTCGAAGGTCTCGGCGGGGACGAGCGGCTGGAACGGTTCGCTGTCTCCGAGGGCCGCGAGGCCGTCCTCCAGCAGGGCCTTGACCAGCAGCGGGTTCCCGCCGGTGGTCTGCTGGCAGTCGGCGGACAGGCGCTGGGCGGCGGCGGTGGAGAAGCGGCCGGCCAGCAGGCGTCCGGTGCCGTCCGCGCTGAGCAGGGGCAGCCGGATGCTGGTGCAGTTGGGCTGGCGTTGCAGTTCGGCGTGGAAGGCGAGCTGGGCGGGCAGCAGCCGCACGGCCTCGGTGAGGACGATCAGGACTCCGGCCTGCCGGACCCGGCGGGCCAGGCACAGCAGGAAGGCGCGGGAGAGTTCGTCCCCGTGGTGGACGTCGTCGACGGCGATGACGAGGGTGCGTTCCCGGGCGATCCGCAGGAGCGCGGCGCAGACGTGGGGCAGGACCCGCATGCCCGCCTCGACGGCGCCGTCGGCGTCCCCCCGGTCCCCGGCTTCCAGGGCCTGCGCGCCGGCGCCGTCGAGCAGTGCGGTGGTCTCGGCGTGGACCGCGGGGTCCAGGGGTGCGGTCGTGTCGAGCAGGCGGCGCAGGATGCCGAAGGGCAGGTAGCGCTCCGCCCGGGATCCGGCGGCCTCCAGGACCAGTGCCCCTTCGGAGAGGGCCGCTTCGGTGAAGTGTTCCAGCAGCGTCGTCTTGCCGCCCGCGATCGGTCCGCTGATGACGGCGACGCGCCCTCGGCCCCGACGGGCGCTGCCGAGCAGGTCGTTGAGGGTGTCCCACTGCTTTTCACGCTCGATCAGCGTCGCCGCCACTGCGTTTCCTTCCCCCGGGCTGCCTGAACTTGCCCTGAACTGCACTGTGTCGCGCCTCCTCGCGCCGCCCCGCGCTCCGTCGGGCGGGGGCGGGGCGGTTCCGGGGCGGGCGGGGTCCGGTTCCCTCCGTGCGGGGAGGGCGTCCGGCCCGGCCTCGGTACCCGTCTCGTCCGTTCGTCGCCTGCGGGCCGTTGGTCGTGCGGCCGGCGCGGCGGGCGTGCGCCTGGGTCGTGTCCCTGGGTCGTGTCCCTAGCGGGTGGCCGCCGCGAGCTCCTCGGAGACGATCTTCAGGATCTGGGCTTGTTGCCGGGCCAGGAAGAAATGGCCGCCCGGGAAACGGTGGATGTCGAATCCGCCGCTGGTGTGCCCTTCCCAGGCTTCGGCTTCCTCCCGGCTGGTGCGGGGGTCGGACTCGCCGGTGAGCACGGTGATGGGGGCCTTCACCGTGTCGTCGGACGCGGCCCGGTAGTTCTCGATCGCGGTGTAGTCGCTCCGAATGGCGGGAAGCACCATGCGGAGGATCTCCTCGTTTCCGAGAATCGAGGCGTCGGTCCCGCTGAGTTCCCGCATTTCGGCCACGATGCCGTCGTCATCGCGCAGGTGCACGGTTTCGTGGCGGAAACTCGACGGCGAGCGGCGTCCCGACGCGAAGACGCGGACGGGGCTGATGCCGTGGTCGCGTTCCAGCCTGCGCGTCACCTCGAAGGCGAGGACGGCGCCCATGCTGTGGCCGAACAGGGCCAGGGGCCGGTCCAGCCAGGGCACGAGTGCGCTGGTCAGCGCGTCGGCGTAGACGTGGATGTCCGTGATCCCGGGCTCGTGCCGGCGGTCTTGGCGTCCGGGGTACTGCACGGAGAGGACGTCCACGGCCGGGGCGAGTGCCTGGGCCATGGGGAAGTAGAAGGAGGCGGATCCGCCGGCGTGGGGCAGGCAGACCAGCCGGATCGGGCTTTCGTCCGCGGCGTGATAGCGGCGGACCCAGGCGTCGGCATTTTGTTTATCGCTCAAGGGGATGAAAACTCCGTGTTCCGGTCCGGACGCGGCCGCCGGTTCGGTGGTCCGAACCTTTTCACCACTTCCGTACACGCGTTCCGTTGTCACCATGTTTAGCAGAGCCCCAATGGGGTCAGTACCCCTACATTGCACCCCTACCCCGGCCGAAAATCTTCGCTCGCCGGGATCCGGATGGGCGTTCTCCACGCCGATGCCCTAGGGTCCGGTACTCACCGGAAAGCAGGCCCGGATCGCATGCCATGGCCCGGAAATCAGGGAATGCGGGGCCTCCTGCCCGGTCCGCCGCGACCGCCCGCGCCCGACCGGCCGGGCGCGTCAACGGCCCCCGGACCCAACCGTTTTCGGTCATCTACCGATCCTTGAGCGAACCTCAAGTTCCGGCCAGGTTCGGGGTTCCGGTTAGGGGTTTCGGCTGGTGTCGCACCCCCGCCTCCCGGCCTCGGGCCGACGGGCGGGGAGCCCCGTTCAGTCCTCGAACGAACCGTGCCGGCCCGCCCCGGACGCGAACCGGTCGGCTCCCGACTGCGTCTCGCCGGCCCCGAGCGGAACCGCGCCGTGCCGGAACTCGACGGCCAGCGCCTCCGGCTCGCTCAGGCCGTGCTGCTCCCGGACGGAGAGCCGGTCGTGGCGCAGGCACAGCTGGGGGAACCCCGCGATCTGCCGGGCCAGCTCCTCCGCCGCGTGGCGGGCCCGGCCCGGCGGCACCAGCCGGTTGGCGAGTCCGATGGCGTACGCCTCGGCGGCGTCGACCGCCCGGCCGGTGAGGATCATGTCCATGGCCCGGCTCTCCCCGATGAGTCGCGGCAGCCGCACCGTACCGCCGTCCACGAGCGGGACGCCCCAGCGCCGGCAGAACACCCCGAAGACCGCGTCCTCCTCCGCGACCCGCAGGTCGCACCACAGGGCCAGCTCCAGGCCGCCGGCGACGGCGTGTCCCGCGACCGCCGCGATGACGGGCTTGCCCAGCCGCATCCGGGTGGGTCCCATCGGGCCGTCCCCGGTCTCCAGCACCTGGTTGCCGCGTGCGGTCCCGACGGCCTTGAGATCGGCGCCGGCGCAGAACGTCCCGCCCTCGCCCCAGAGCACGGCGACGGCCGCGCCGTCGTCGGCCTCGAACGTACGGAACGCCTCGGCCAGTTGGGACGCCGTGGGGCCGTCGACGGCGTTGCGGACCTCCGGCCGGCTCAGCACCACCGTGAACACCGGGCCGTCCCGCTCGATCCGCACGGCCGACTTCTCGTCCACCCCGCACCCCTCCCGCTCGCCCGCGCACCGGGCCCGTGTCCGTGTCCGGCCGTCACGTTACTCGCGGGTGACGCTCCCGGGTGCGGAGACGGCAGGCGGCTTCCCGGCGGGCCGCGCCTCAGCCCGTACCGGCCCAGCGGCCGGTGACCAGCGCGGCCTGCTCCTGGAGCGCCGAGACCACTTCGCGGGCGCTGCGGGCCGCGGTGGAGCGGAGGACGGCGACGCTGATCTCGCGGGCGAGCTCGGGCCCGGCCACGGGACGTACGGCCAGGTCGGGGTGGGGGGCTCCGAGGGCGAGCCGGGGCACGAGGGCGACGCCCGTGCCGGCGGCCACGAGGCCCTGGACGACGGCGTAGTCGTCGGTGCGCATGGCGTGGACCGGTTCGAAGCCCTGCTGGGCGCAGGCCCAGGTCAGCACGCGGTCGCAGGGGTCGTGGGGGTCGGCGGCGCCCACCCACGCGGTGTCGCGCAGCGCCGTGAGCGGGACCCGGTCCAGGGCCGCGCAGGGGTGGTCCCGGGGCATGACGAGGAGGAGCGGATCGGCCAGGAGGGGGTGGAGTTCGAAGGCGTCGTCCAGGTCGAGGCGGTCACCGGGCTGGGAGAAGACGAGGGCGGCCTGGAGTTCGCGGGCCCGCAGTCCCCTCAGCAGCCGGGGGAGTTCGCCTTCGGTGAGGGAGATGTGGACGCCCTGCTGGTGGAGGCGTTTGACGGCTGGTGCCAGCAGCAGGGCGCCCGCGGTGGGGAAGGTGCCGATGTGGAGGGTGCGGGTGCCGCGCTCGGCGAGGTCACGGACCTCCAGTTCGGCGTGGCGCAGGCGCTCCAGCACGGCCTCGGCGTGGGGCAGCAGTGCTTCGCCGAGTTCGGTGAGCGTGGCGCCGCGCGGGCCGCGCGTGACGAGGCGGGCGTCGAAGTGGCTCTCCAGGGCGGCCAGGTGGTGGGTGATCGTGGGCTGGCTGTAGTGCAGGGCGCGGGCGGCGCCGGCGAGCGAGCCCTCCTGGGCGATGGAGCGGAGCACCTGGAGATGACGTACCTCGAGCATATAGACAGGGTATGGAGGGGTACAGAAAAGTCCACCCTTCCTCGATGGGTGGCCGGAGTGTCACGCTCGCCGGGTGAAGACGCGAACCGCCCCTCCCCCCGGCCGCTCCCCCGCTCCCGATCAGGCGCGCGCCCCGTACGCCGAGGCCCTCCTGGCGCAGGCGGGGCGGGACTGGCTGCGCCTGAACGTGCCCGGGCACGCGGCCGCCCCCGGTTCGGACCTCGCCGGCTGGTTCGGGTCCCGGGTCACGGACCTGGACTTCCCTCCGCTGCTCGACGGCATCGACCTCGGGTCGGACACCCCGCTGGACGAGGCGCTGGCCCTGGCCGCCCGGGCCTGGGGGGCGCGGCGCACCTGGTTCCTGACGAACGGGGCCTCGCAGGGCAACCAGATCGCCTCGATGGTCGCTCCCGCCCTGGGGCGGACCCTGGTGGTGCAGCGCAGTGTGCACTCCAGCGTCGTCGACGGGCTGGTGCTGTCCGGGCTGGACGCCGCCTTCGTCCAGCCGTCGGTCGACCCCGTGCAGGGCATCGCCCACGGGGTGACGGCCGCCGACGTGGCGGCGGTGCTCGCGCGGACACCGGACGCGGCGGCCGTGTACATCGTCTCCCCGAGCTACTTCGGGGCGGTGGCCGACGTGCGCGCCATCGCCGACGCCGCGCACGCCGCCGGGGTCCCCCTGATCGTCGACGAGGCGTGGGGCTCCCACTTCGGTTTCCATCCCGCGCTGCCCGCGGGGGCGCTGTCGCTCGGCGCGGACCTGGTGACCTCCAGTACGCACAAGCTGGCCGGGAGCCTGACGCAGTCGGCGATGCTGCACCTGGGCGACGGGCCGTTCGCGGACCTGCTGGAACCGCTCGTGGAGCGGGCCTTCCGGCTGGTGCAGTCGACCAGCGCGAGCGCCCTGCTGACCGGTTCCCTGGACCTCGCCCGCCGCGCGCTCGTCGCGGGCGCCGACCGGATCACCGGCTCGATCGAGGCGGCGGACAAGGTGCGGGGCGTGCTGCGGGCGCTGGGCCGCTTCGAGGTGGTCAGCGACGGGTTCACCGCGTTCCCCGACGTCACCGCCGCCGATCCGCTGCGGATCGCCATCGGCACGCGCGCCGGCGGCATCACGGGGCACGAGGCCCGGCGGCTGCTGTTCCGCGACCACCGGGTCATGGTCGAGGTCGCCACCGACGCGGCGGTCGTCGCCGTGCTGGGTGCCGGGTCGGCCCCGGACACCGACCGCTTCGTCGAGGCACTGCACCGGCTGCCCGCGCCGCTCGCCCGCTCCGGCGCCCCCGGACCGGCCCCGCTGCCGCTGCCGCGTCCGGGCCCGGCCCGGCTCACGGCCCGCGAGGCGTTCCTCAGCCCGGCCCGTGTGGTGCCCGCGCGGGAGGCCGTCGGGCGGGTCAGCGCCGACACGCTGGCCGCGTACCCGCCGGGCATCCCGAACGTGCTGCCCGGCGAGGTCATCACGGCCGAGACCGTCGAGTTCCTGCGCCGGACGGCCGCCGCCCCGGGGGGCCACGTGCGCGGGGCCGTGGACGCCGCCGTGTCCCGTCTGCGCGTCGTGTCGCCCTGACGCGGAACCAAGTTGATCACTTCGGGCGTCTCGGGGAACACACCAGCACGCAGGACGGACAGAAGAGGAGAGGCTGACGTGAATTCCCCTGGGGCGATCCCGTCCCGTCGCACACTGCTGACCGTGGGAGCCGGAGCGGCCCTGGCCGTGGCGCTGCCGGCGGGCACGGCCCGCGCCGCGTCGTCGCCGGGCGAGGGCGGTGTCGTGCGGCGGCTGCGCGCACTGGAACGCGAGCACGGCGCCCGGCTGGGGGTGTACGCGTACGACACGGCCACGGGCCGGACGGTGCTGCACCGCGCCGACGAACTGTTCCCCATGTGCTCCCTGTTCAAGACGGTCACCGCGGCGGCCGTGATGCGCGACCTCGACCGGGACGGCACCTACCTCGCCCGGCGCATCCACTACACCCTGCAGGACGTCACGGACGCGGGCGGCGGAGAGATCACGCGGCGGCCCGAGAACATCGCCGGCGGCCTGACCGTGGCGGAACTGTGTTCCGCGGCCATCGCCCAGAGCGACAACTGCGCCGACAACCTCCTGCTCCGCGAGCTGGGCGGCCCGACCGCAGTCACCCGGTTCTGCCGCTCGCTGGGGGACCGTACGACCCGGCTCGACCGGTGGGAGCCGGCGCTGAACTCGGCGGAACCCTCCCGGGTGACCGACACCACCAGCCCCCGCGCGATCGGGCAGACGTACGCGCGGCTCGTGCTCGGCGACGCGCTGGCCCCCGGACACCGGGAACGACTGACCGGGTGGCTGCTGGCCAACACCACCAGCGGTGCCCGTTTCCGGGCCGGCCTGCCCCGCGACTGGGTGCTCGGCGACAAGACCGGCACCGGATCGTACGGCACCACCAACAACGTGGGCATCGCCTGGCCGCCGCACCGGCCGCCGGTCGTCCTGTCCGTGGTCAGCACCAAGCCGGACGCCACGGCGCCCCGCGACGACGCGCTCGTGGCCGATGCCGCGAGGCTGCTGGCCGAGGCGTTCGGCGGGCACTAGTAGACGTCGCGGACGTAGCGCTTGTCGGCGGCCATCTGGCGTACGTGGGCAGCCGCGGCTTCGGCGTCCATCCGGCCCTGCACGGCGACGATCTCGTGCAGGGCCCGGTCGACGTCCTTGGCCATGCGGCCGGCGTCGCCGCAGACGTAGAAGTGGGCGCCGTCCCGCAGCCACCGCCACAGGCGCGGGCCGTGCTCGCGCATCCGGTCCTGTACGTAGACCTTGTTGCGCTGGTCCCGGGAGAAGGCGACGTCGAGGCGGTCCAGGTGGCCGGAGGTCAGGAAGTCCTCCAGGTCCTGGCGGTAGTAGAAGTCGGTGGCTTCGCGCTGCTCGCCGAAGAACAGCCAGTTGGGTCCCGTGTGTCCCTTGGCCCGGCGGTCCTCCAGGAACCCGATGAACGGGGCGACGCCGGTACCCGGACCCACCATGATCATCGGTGTGGTGGGGGCCGCGGGCGGGCGGAAGTGCGGGGAGCGCTGGACGAACACCTGGACCGGCCCGTCGTCGGCGCAGTCCGCGAGGTAGGTGGAGCAGACGCCGTTGCGGTCCCGGCCCAGACCGTTGGTGTAGCGGACGACGGACACGGTCAGGCGAACCTCGCCCGGGTGCGCGAGCGGGCTGGAGGAGATCGAGTACAGGCGGGGCTGGAGCCGCTTGAGGACCGCGGCCCATTCGTCGGCGGAGGCCCGGACGGGGAAGGTTCCGATGACGTCGGCGGCCTGCCGGCCCCAGCTCCACTTGGCCAGCTCGCCCTTGTTGTCCGGGCGCAGCAGCCGTTGGAGGTCGCGGTCGCCGGTGCGGGCGACGACGAACCTGAGGAGGTCCGGGGTGATGCGGGCGATGTCGAAGCGGGTCCGCAGGGCTTCGCCGAACGGGATGCCGGAGCTGTCGGGGCTGCCGGGGCCGTCGGGAAGGGCGATGCGCTCCTCGGGGTCGAGGCCGGTGAGGGCGAGCCATTCGGAGACGAGTCCGGAGCTGTTGGCCGGCCATACGCCGAGCGCGTCTCCGGCCTCGTAGGCGAGTTCGCCGCCGCGGGTGTCGAAGGCGAACTGCCGCGTCTCCTTGTGTGAGCCGGGCAGGCTGAGGAGCCGGTTCCCGATCAGGAGCGTCGCGAACGGGGACACCTTGGTGTAGCGGGCGGCGGGGGCCTGCCGCTCTGCGGGGCGCGGGGCGGCCGGTGCTGCCGCCGGGGTCGGGGCCGTGTCCTGCGCGTCCGGCGCCGGCCGCGGGCCGGCCGTCGTGGTGAGGGCGGTGGCGATCCGGTCGAGCCACCGCCCGGCGGGCTCGTCGTAGTCGGGCTCGCAGTCGGTACGCGGGTGCAGGCGGGTGGCGCCGAGTTCCGCGAGGCGTTCGTCGAGGCGGCGGCCGTGGCCGCAGAAGTCGTCGTAGCTGGAGTCGCCGAAGGCCAGTACCGCGTAGCGCAGGCCGTCCAGCCGGCCGGCGTCGGGGGCGGTGAGGCCCTGCCAGAAGCCGGCACCGTTGTCGGGGCTGTCGCCGTCGCCGAAGGTACTGGTGACGATCAGCAGGTCGGTGTCCGCGGTGAGCCGGGCGGGGTCGGCGTCGGCCATGGCGAGCAGGGCCGGGGTGTGGCCGGCCTCGGTGAGGCGGGCGGCCGCGGCGCGGGCGAACTCCTCGGCGTTGCCGGTCTGCGAGGCCCACAGCACGATCAGCTGCCGGCCCGTGACCGCCGCGGGGGCCGGAGGTCCGGCCGCGGGCACGGCGGGCGGGGCGGTACGGGAGAAAGTGCCCGCCAGTACGCCGTCCACCCACCGGGCCGTGCCGGGGGCGAAGGGCGCGGTGGCGGGCAGTACCGGGACGCCGCCGGGCGGGGCCTGGGCGAGGCCGGACAGGTAGCCGGAGAGGTACGTGCGCTCCGGTTGTGTCAGCGGCGGACCGGTGAGGTCGGTCAGGCCGAAGAGGGTGGCCAGGGCGGAGACGGCCGTGGCGACGCCGCCGTCCGCGGCCGGGGCCGTGCCGGTGGCCTGCTGCTGCGTCGGGAGGGCGGGGCCTGCGGTCGCGGGCACGGGGCGGGTCTCCTCGGGTTCGGGTGCGGCGACCACGCGCAGGGCCACGGCGCAGGCTTTGAACCCGGGCTGGAACGAGACCGGGTCGACGGCGTCGTGGGTGACGGCGTTGATGCTGAGGTACTCCCCGAACAGGTCGTTCCAGTGGAAGGGCGCGAAGCAGTTCCCCGGGCGTACCCGGTCGGTGACGACGGCGGGCAGGACGGCGCGGCCGCGCCGGGAGGCGACCTCGATGTGGTCCCCGTCCCGGGCTTCCATGGCGGCGGCGTCGTCCGGATGGAGCTCGACGAACGGGCCGGGGTCGAGCCTGCCCAGTTTGGGGATCTTGCCGGTCTTGGTGAGGGTGTGCCACTGGTGTTGCAGGCGGCCGGTGTTCAGGACGAACGGGTAGTCGTCGTCGGGGAGTTCCGCGGCGGGCAGGTGGGGGCGGGCGAAGAACCGGGCGCGGCCGGAGGGGGTGGGGAACGCCAGCCGGGGCCTGGTCCCGTCGGCGCGTTCCAGCAGGGTCTGGCTCACGCCGTCGTTGAGGTAGCGGACGGGGTTGCGGTCAGCGCCGTCCGGGGACGGGGCCGGCCATTGCACGGGGGTCTCGCGCAGGCGCCGGTAGGTGACGCCGCGCAGGTCCCAGCCGGTCTTCGGGTTCCAGGCGCGCTTGAGTTCCTCGAAGACGTCCTCGGCGCTCGCGTAGGTGAAGGCGTCGGCGAAGCCCATCTCGCACGCGACGCGGGCGATGAGCTGCCAGTCGGGCAGTGCCTGTCCGGGGGGATCGAGGACGCCCTGGACGAGGGTGAGGTTCCGCTCCGAGTTGATCATGATCCCGTCGGACTCCGCCCACAGCGTGGCGGGCAGCACGACGTCGGCGTAGGCGTTCGTCTCGGTTTCGGCGAACACGTCCTGCGTGACGACCAGTTCGGCGGCCTCCAGGCCGGCGATGACGGTCTTGCGGTTGGCGACGGAGGCGACCGGGTTGGTGCAGATGATCCAGCACGCCTTGATGTCACCGGCGGTGAGCCGCTCGAACATCTCCACCGTCCCGCGCCCCACCTCGGTGCGCAGCGTTCCCGCTTCGACGCCCCACAGCTCCTCGGTGAACGCGCGTTCCTCGTCCACGAGGACGGAGCGCTGGCCGGGCAGGCCAGGGCCCATGTAGCCCATCTCGCGTCCGCCCATCGCGTTCGGCTGGCCGGTCAGCGAGAACGGGCCGGAGCCGGGGCGGCAGATCGCCCCGGTGGCGAGGTGCAGGTTGACCAGGGCGTTGGTGTTCCAGGTGCCGTGGGTGGACTGGTTGAGCCCCATCGTCCAGCAGCTCGTCCATTCGCCCGCCTCGCCGATCCAGCGGGCGGCCTGCCGGATGTCGGCCTCCGGGATGCCGGTGATCTCGGCGACCCTCGCGGGCGGGTGGTCGGCGAGGAAGGAGGGCATCTCCTCCCAGCCTTCGGTGAATTCGGCGATGAACGCCTCGTCGGTGTGCCCGTTCTCCACGAGGAGGTGGAGGATGCCGTTGAGGAGGGCCAGGTCCGTACCGGGCTTGATCTGGAGGAACAGGTCGGCCTTGTCGGCGGTGGCGGTGCGCCGCGGGTCGACGACGATGAGTTTCGCTCCGGCGGACTTGATCCGGTCCGTCATCCGCAGGAAGAGGATGGGATGGCAGTCGGCCATGTTCGCGCCGATCACGAAGAAGACGTCGGCCCGGTCGAAGTCCCGGTAGGAGCCGGGAGGTCCGTCCGCACCGAGCGAGAGTTTGTATCCGGAGCCCGCGCTGGCCATGCACAGGCGGGAGTTGGACTCGATCTGGTTGGTGCGTACGAATCCCTTGGCGAGCTTGTTCGCCAGGTACTGCGCCTCCAGGGACATCTGCCCGGAGACGTAGAAGGCGAGGGCGTCGGGGCCGTGCTCGTCGAGGATCGCGCGCAGCCGGCCGGCCACCGTGGCGATCGCCGTGTCCACGTCCGTTTCGGCGGGTCCGGTGCCGCGCCGGGCGCGGATCAGGGCCTTGGCGGCGCGTCCGGGCGCGGCCATCATGTCCGCACTGGTCGCGCCCTTCGTGCAGAGCCGCCCGGAGTTCGTCGGGTGCCGTTTGTCCCCGGAGGCCTTCAGGGCGGTGCGCCTGCCGGTGGTGGCGTCCCGGCCGACGTCGAGCACGATGCCGCAGCCGACACCGCAGTACGAGCAGACCGTCCGGATGCCCTCCGCCTTCGCGTCCGGCGTCGTCACCGAGCTCCCTCCCTCAGGTCGCGCTCCTCGCCCCGCGCGCGGCGGGTGAGCGGCGGCGGGGGTGGGAAGGTCCCACGCCCCAGACCGTAGGAAGAGCGCGTTTCCGGCCCGTCACGTCCTGCGGACACGGCGTGTAAACCGGCCCGCACAGCGTTGTGGCCCGTGGTGTGAGCGCGGAGGCGGTGTCGACCGCACGCAGGGGCCGCACGGGGGGCGCGCACGCCCGAGGGCCCCGCACCGGCTGGTGCGGGGCCCTCGGGCTGGGATCCGGCCGGATCAGAGGGAGAGGGAGATCTCGGTCGACTTGATCAGGGCGACGACGGAGGTGCCGGCGGTGAGCCCGAGGGCCTCGACGGCGTCCTTGGTGATGGCGGCGGTCAGCTCGCCGCCCTCGACGGAAACCTTGACGGAGCCCATGGCGCCACCGGTCGCGACGTCGGTGACGGTGCCCGCGATCTGGTTGCGGATGGAGATGCCCTCGACCGGGGCGGTCGCGAGGGAGACCTCGGTGGACTTCACGAGCGCCTTGACCGCGGTGCCCTCGGCGAAGCCGAGGTCCTTGACGGCGTCGGTGGTGATCGCGGCGGTGATGTCCTGACCGCCGGCCAGCCGGACCTTCACCGTGGACATGGCCTCACCGGCCGTGACGGAGGTGATGGTGCCGGGGATCTGGTTGCGGATGCTCAGGCTCATGGACGTAACGCCTCACTCTGATCGGGGGGAAAGGCGGCCTGCCGACCGCCCCACTGATCACGCTAGCCCCGGTCGTCACGCTCCGTGTGGAGCCGTTCTCATCCGCCAGGCGAAAGGCCCACCCGGCGCCGCAATTCCGTCCCGCCGGTCGTCACGCCCGTGCGGGAGGGGTGCGCAGGACCGTCCCGGCCGGCGGGAGGGCGTTGGCCGGCATGCCGGTGTCGGCCGGCAGGACGGTGTCCGACGGCAGGACGGCCTCGGCCGGCGGGACCGTCTCGGCCAGCAGGGCGATCTCGGCCGCGACGGCCTCCGGGTCGGCCGCGACGGTGACGTGGGCGACGCCGTCCAGACTCGGGTGCGCCCCGACGCGTACCGCCCGCTCGGCGTTCCGCAGGAGGTCGAGGTCGTTGATGTCGTTGCCGAACGCCACGTACGCGCCGGTGCCCAGGGACGTGAGGGCTTCCCACTTCGTCGTCGAACCCGGGGCGAAGTCGATGATCGCCTCGTCGAGGTGGTGGTTGACCGTCAGCCCGAGCCGACGGCCGGCCTCCGCGAGTTCCGCCATGTCCGACGCGCCGACCACGAGGAACTTCACGACCTCGGGAAGCTCCGCGAGGTCCACCCCGCGCGCGAGGTTGCCCTGGTCGACCCGGCCCCGGATCGGGTGGTCCACGGGGCCGGTGTAGGCGTAGTCCCAGGGCCCGTCCGCGAGGTAGGCCGCCCGGTACCGTCCGACCGCCTCCATCAGTGCCGCGAGTTCGGCGGGAGCGAACGCCGCCCGCGCCCGGACCTCGCCGCCGACCGAGACGAGGCTGCCGTTCCCGCCGATCAGCGTGGCGGACGGGAAGGCTCCGTCCAGGACGGGCAGCATGTCGCGTACGGGGCGCGCGGACGCGAAGACCACGCGGTGGCCGGCGCGCTCACACGTGCCGATCGCCGCGAGGATTCGGGCGTCGATGAGCCGGCCGTCGAAGCAGAGGGTGCCGTCGATGTCGAAGACGACGGTGCGGGCGCGAAGGCTGAACATGATCGGATCGTATCCGGCCGTCACCTGGGGCCCGCGGGGGCCACGGCCTCCAGGGCGTCGACGCTGCCGGACATGACGGTGCGCACGTGCCGGGTCAGGTGTTCGGTCGGCCAGTCCCACCAGGCGAGGGCGAGGAGGCGGGCCACGTCCGTCTCGCTGTACCGGGTACGGATCGGTTTGGCCGGGTTGCCGCGGACGATGCCGTAGTCGGGGACGTCGTCGACGACGACGGCTCCGGAGGCGACGACCGCGCCGTGGCCGATGCGGACTCCGGGCATGACGGTGGCGCCGTGACCGAACCAGACGTCGTTGCCGACGACGGTGTCCCCTCGGCCGGGGAGGCCGGTGATGAGGTCGAAGTGCTCGGCCCAGGCGCCGCCCATGATGGGGAACGGGAAGGTCGAGGGACCGTCCATGCGGTGGTTGGCACCGTTCATGATGAACCGGACGCCGGTGCCCAGCGCGCAGAACTTCCCGATGACCAGTTTCTCCGGGCCGTAGTGGTAGAGCACGTTGCGGGTCTCGAAGGCGGTGGGATCGTCCGGGTCGTCGTAGTAGGAGTAGGCGCCGACCTCGATCAGCGGGGAGGTCACCAGCGGCTTCAGGAGCACGACGCGCGGCTGGCCGGGCATCGGGTGGAGCACCGAGGAGTCGGGGGCATCGGGATTCACGGCGGAGCCACTCCAGACGGTCTGTGCGTGCGCGGGCGGATTCGGGTCGGCAGATTCGGGTCGGCGGATCCGGTTCAGCGGATTCGGCTCAGCGGATCCGGGTCGGCGGATCCGGGTTGGCGGATCCGGGTTGGCGGATCCGGGTTGGCGGATTCGGTTCAGCGGGAGTCGACGCGGTGAACCCGCTGGCTGGTCAGCTCGTACCGGGCCCCGACGACGGCCAGCTTCCCGGCCGCGACCCGCTCGGCCAGTACGGGCTCCGCGGTCAGCCGCGCGTGCACCAGCCCGACGTTCGCGGTGATCGCGGCGTCCGCCCGCCCCGCCCCCGTCAGCGTACGGTCGATGGCCGGGCGGATCTGATCGACCAGGTACTGCAAGTGGCCCGGCAGCTGCCCTCCGGCCTCGTCCGCGCCCACCGCGGCGGCAACGGCCCCGCACGACTGGTGTCCCAGGACCACGACGAGGGGAATGCCCAGCTCCACGACCCCGTACGCGATGCTCGCCAGGACCGCCTCGTCCAGGACCTCACCGGCCGACCGCACGGTCAGCAGGTCGCCGAGCCCCTGGTCGAAGACCAGCTCGGGGGGTACGCGGGAATCGACGCAGCCGAGGATCACGGCGAAGGGGTGCTGTCCGGCGACGAGCGTCTGCCGCACCGCCATGGTCTCGTCGGGATGCCGCTCGTGCAGGGTCCTCCAGCGCTGGTTCCCCTCGTCGAGCGCCCGTAGGGCGGACTGGGGGCTGGCCGGCCGCGGGCCGTTGAGCCCTTCGGTGACGGAGCTCGTGCCGGTCGGCCACCCGGCGACCAGCCCCGCGCCCACGGCAACCGCGCCCGTCAGCGCGGCCCGGACGAACCGGCGGCGCCCCGGTCCCCCATGAGGTTCGGCATCAGCGGTCATAACGGAACAAGCTAGATGCACCGGACCCCTGACATGTCGTCCGGCGCTCTTCTTTGATCGATTTTTGGCAGATCAAGGGCAAGGAACGACCGGCTTGACCCATCCGCGTGCCGCCCCCGTCCCGAACGCCACGGACGCCCAGGGCGTCCCGAAATGCGGAACGCAATGGTCCAATATGCGGACCCTGGTTGCGTGTGCCCGAGCCACGCCGACAGGATGTGGCCATGGCCCCCGTACTGGTATCGCGTCGTCACGTAGATCTGCTGCGTGTGTCGACCATGCTGTGTCGGGCCGACTTCCCCCGTGCGCACGGCTGTTGATCCGCTGATCCGCCGCTCCTGACGCCGTACGGGCCACCGCGCGCGTTCTGCCCGCGCCCGCGTCCCGCCTGCCTTCCGCCCTCCTGCCCGTGCACACGTGCCCACCTCCCCCACCGGCGGTGGCACGTGTCACGCCGCTGCCTCGACGAGGTCCTCTCATGCCGGAAAACCCCCTCCTGCTCCACTGGTTCCTGCCCACCGGCGGGGACGGCCGCGATCCCGGCGGCGTCACCGCCGTCCAGGGCCGTACCGGGGCCGCCACGCGGCGGCCCGCCGACATCCCCTACCTGGCCCAGGTGGCCCGTGCCGCCGAGCAGGCCGGATTCCATTCGTTGCTGACGCCCGTGGGGCTCGGCTGCGTGGACCCCTGGATCCTCACCGCCGCCCTCGCGCAGCACACCACCCGCATCGGGTTCCTCGTCGCGTTCCGCGCCGGTTTCGCCAGTCCCACCCTGCTCGCCCAACAGGCCGACGCCTTCCGCAGGTTCGCCGGAGGGCGGATCGCGCTGAACGTGGTCACGGGCGGCGACCCCGCCGAACAGCGGGCCTACGGGGACCAGTTGGGACATGACGACCGCTACGCCCGTACCGCGGAGGTGATGTCGGTCCTGCGGGACCTGCTGGACGGCAAGTCCGTCGACCACGACGGGGCACATCTGCGGATCGAGGGCGCCCGGCTCACCGATCCCGAACTCCGGCATCCGGTACCGCTGTACTTCGGCGGTGCCTCGCCCGCCGCCGAGGAGGTCGCCGCCCGGCACGCCGACGTACAGCTGCTGTGGGGCGAACCGCCCGCCGCCGTCGCCGCGCGCGTCGACCGGCTCAGGGAGCGGGCCCGGGCGGCCGGGCGCACCGTACGCTTCGGGCTGCGGCTGCACGTCATCAGCCGGGACACCGCCGCCGAGGCCTGGTCGGAGGCGGACCGGATCCTCGCCGGGATCGACCCGGAGGCCGTGCGGGCGAGCCAGGAGCGGTTCGCCGCCATGGATTCCACCGGGCAGGCCCGGATGACCGCGCTGCACGGCGGGGTCGCGGACGCCGCCCGCCTCACCGTGGCGCCGAACCTGTGGGCCGGCATCGGCCTGGTCCGCGAGGGCGCCGGGACCGCGCTGGTCGGCTCGCACGACGAGGTCGCCGCGCGGCTCGCCGAGTACCGGGCCCTGGGCATCGACGAGTTCGTCCTCTCCGGCTACCCGCACCTCGAAGAGGCGTACCGGGTCGGCGAGGAAGTGGCCCCGCGGCTGCGCGCCCTGACCGGGGCGGCCGCCGCGTGACCGCCCTCACGACGGCGGCCGCCCCGGAGAGCCTTCCGCTGCCGCCCGATCCGGATCCGCCCCGGGCCGGATCCCCCCGCCGGGAGCGTCTGCGCGAGGCGCTGCGCTGGGGCGCGCTGCGGATCGTCGCCCTCGCCGTGCTCCTCGCCGCCTGGCAGGCGGTGGTGTCCGCCGAGGTGTGGCCGCGGGTCCTGGTGCCCTCGCCCGGTGACGTGTGGCGGCAGTTCGTCCTCGCCTCCACCGTGCACGACGGGGTACGCGGCTACGGCGGCCACCTGCTGATCGAGCACCTCGGGGTGAGCCTCGGCCGGATCGGCACCGGCTCGGCGTACGCCGTGCTGGCCGGGGTGCCGCTGGGCCTGCTGATCGGTACGGTCCGGCCGCTGGCTGTCGTGCTGGAACCCGCGGTGACGTTCCTGCGGACCCTGCCGCCCCTGGCGTACCTCTCGCTGCTGGTCATCTGGTTCGGCATCGACGAGGCCCCGAAGATCTGGCTGCTGGTGATCGCGGCGCTGCCGCCGATCGCGGCGGCCACCGCGGCCGCCGTCCGCACGGTCCCCGGCCAACTCGTCGAAGCGGCGCGGGCCTTGGGTTCGGGTCCGGTCGCGCTGCTGCTGTCGGTGCGGCTGCCGTCCGCCCTGCCGGAGATCCTCACGGGCGTCCGGATCGCCGTCGGTGTCGCCTACACCTCGGTCGTCGCGGCCGAGACCATCAACGGCGTACCCGGCATCGGAGGCATGATCCGCGACGCGCAGCGCTACAACCAGACCGCGCTGGTGATCGCGGGCATCCTCGCCATCGGACTGTCCGGGATCGTCCTGGACGCGCTCCTGCGGCTCGTCGAGCGGCTCGCCGTCCCGTGGCGCGGCCGCGCCTGATCCCACCCTCTCCCCCCGCCTTCCCCCGTTCTCCCCACTTCCTTCCGCATCCCCTTCCCCGCCCCGCCCCGCCTCAGACCGGAGACCGTCCATGCCCAGAACCCTGTCCCGCCGCGCCCTCCTGCTCGCCGCGGCCGTCACCCTGACGGCTTCCGCCACCGCCGCGTGCGGGGGTGGCGGGGACACGGCCGACGGCTCCGGCGGGCGGACCACCGTACGGATCGCCTACCAGGCGATACCCAACGCCGATCTGGTGGTGAAGAACCAGAAGCTACTGGAGAAGGCCCTCCCCGAAGCCGACGTGAAGTGGGTGAAGTTCGAGTCGGGCGGGGACGTCAACACGGCCGTCATCGCCGGGGCCGTGGACCTGGGCCTGGCCGGGTCGAGCCCGGTCACCAAGGGCTTGTCCGCCCCGCTGAACATCCCGTACAAGGTGGTGTGGATCCACGACCTGATCGGGGACAACGAAGCACTCGTCGCCAAGTCCGGGATCGGTTCGGTGAAGGAACTGGTGGGCAAGAAGGTGGCCACCCCCTTCGGTTCGACCGCCCACTACTCGCTGCTCGCCGCGCTGACCGCCGCCGGTGTCGAGCCGTCGGCCGTGCAGACCATCGACCTCCAGCCGCAGGACGCGCTCGCCGCGTGGAAGCGCGGGGACATCGACGCCGCGTACGTGTGGACGCCGACGCTGAGCGAACTCACGAAGGACGGCAAGGTGCTCGTCAGCAGCCGTGAGCTGGCCAAGCAGGGCAAGCCGACCGCCGACCTGGGGGTGGTCACGAACGCGTTCGCCGCCAGGCATCCGGAGGTGGTCACCGCCTGGATCAAGGCGCAGGACCAGGCCGTCGCGCAGGCGCGCACCGCTCCGGACGAGGCCGCGAAGTCCATCGGCGCGGAGCTCGGGCTGCCGGCGGCGGAGGCGAAGCGGCAGCTGTCCGAACTGGTGCTGCTGAGCGCGAAGGAGCAGACGGGTCCCGAGTACCTGGGCACGCCGGGCGCCCCCGGCAAGCTGGCGGCGAACCTGCGCGACGCCGCCGTGTTCCTGAAGGGGCAGAAGGCCGTCGACGCGGTGCCGGACGAGGCCGTGTTCGGACGGGCGCTCGCGGTGGAGGAGCTCGGCCGTGCCGCCAACTGACGTGCCGGGTAAGGAGGTCGCGGTCGTCGATCTGGCGGGGGTGTCGGTCCGGTACGGCTCGGCGAAGCAGCCGGTGACGGCGCTCGAAGGGGTGGACCTGCGGATCCGCGCGGGTGAGTTCGTCGTCCTGGTCGGGCCGTCGGGCTGCGGCAAGACGAGCCTGCTGCGCGTGGTGGCGGGCTTCGAGCGGCCCGCCTCGGGCCTCGCCCTGGTCCGGGGCGCCCCACCCCGGCCGGGTGTGGGCGCGGGGGTGGTGTTCCAGCAGCCCCGGCTGTTCCCGTGGCGCACGGTCGGCGGGAACCTCGGCTTCGCGCTGGCCCGGCTCGGGGTGCCCCGCGCCGAGCGGAGCGGGCGGATCGCGGAGCTCCTGGAGCGGGTGGGGCTGTCCGGCATGGCGGGCCGGCGCACGTGGGAGCTGTCGGGCGGTCAGCAGCAGCGGGTGGCGCTCGCCCGGGCCCTGGCGGCGGAGCCCGAACTCCTGCTCATGGACGAGCCGTTCGCCGCGCTCGACGCGCTGACCCGGGAGCGGCTCCAGGAGGAGGTGCGGACCTTGGCCGGGCGGCTCGGTACGACGGTGCTGTTCGTGACCCACTCGGCGGAGGAGGCCGTCCTGCTGGGCTCCCGGGTGCTGGTCATGGCCGCCGGGCCCGGCCGGGTGGTGGCGGAGCTGCCGGTGCCCCTGGACCGCGACCCGGACTCGGACGTCTCGGCGCTGCGGGCCGCTCCCGAGTTCGCCCGCCTGCGCGGCCGGCTGACGGAGACCATGCGCGGCTGAGGCGACCGTCCCAGGGCGTCCCGGGGGCCGTCCCGTCGGGCGGACCGGGCGGCATGCGGGACGGACCGCATGCCCCCGGAACCCGTCCCCGAGGTGCGTGGGGAGGGTGTTCTACGCTGTCCGTGACGATGAGTGAGCGGACGAGCCGCCTTGAGACCGAGGACGCCTGCACGATGAGCCCGAAGCAACAACGCGGCGAAGCCACGGTCGAGCAGGTACTGGACGCGGCACTCGGCCTCTACGCCGCGTCGGGCGAAGCCGGCCTCACCCTCGGCACGATCACGAGGGCCAGCGGGGTCAGCTCCGGAAGCATCTACCACCACTTCGGCAGTCTCGACGGGGTGTTCGCCGCTCTCGCACTGCGCTCGGTGGGCCAGCTCCTGAACGCCCTGGGAACGGCGCTGATCGGCGCGGCCGACGCCCGCTCCGGCATCCGGGCCGTGGTCCTGGCCTACCTGGATTTCGCGCGGAGCCGTCCGGACGAGGCCCGCCTCATCCACTCCGCGACCGCGGACCGCGAAACCATGGCGCGTGCCGGAGAGCTCCGCGACTCCCAGGAGGCCCGGCTGGCACCGATCGCCCTCTGGATCCACGCCCACCAGGAATCCGGCGAACTCGCGCGGCTGCCCGCCCCCGTGATCGAGTCCCTCGTCATGGGTCCGGTCGTCGCCGTCGTCCGCCGCTGGCTCACGGTGGGTGACGTCGACCTGGAGGAAGCCGCCCGTACGCTGCCCGACCGGATCTGGCGCTCCGTCAGTCACGCTTAGGCCCGTCTCCTGCGGGTCAGCCCCGGACGCGGCTGACCCGGCCCTCGTCCCAGACCGGTTCGTCCGTCTCCACCACCCGGCCGTCGGACCGGAAGACCAGGAAGCGGCTGAACACCCGGGCGAACCAGCGGTCGTGGGTGACGGCCACCACCGTTCCGGTGAAACCGGCCAGGGCCTCCTCCAGCGCCTCGGCCGAGATCAGGTCCAGGTTGTCGGTCGGTTCGTCGAGCAACAGCAGGGTCGCCCCCGCGAGTTCCAGCAGCAGGACCTGGAAGCGTGCCTGCTGACCGCCCGAAAGGGTCTCGAAGTTCTGGCGGCCGGCGCCCGCCAGGCCGTAGCGGCTCAGGGCCGACATGGCGCCCTGGAGGTCCAGCCCGGGGCGATCGCCCTCACCGGCGCCGAGGATGTCGGCCGGGGTCCGGCCGGCCCACTCCGGGTGCCGGTGCGTCTGGGCGAACAGTCCGGGCCGGACGCGTGCGCCCAGACGGCAGTCACCGGTGTGTGCCACCGTCGGGTCCGTGTCCGCGCCGGCCTCGTCCAGCAGGCGCAGGAAGTGGCTCTTGCCCGAACCGTTGGAACCGAGCACGCACACCCGGTCGCCGAAGAACACCTCCAGGTCGAACGGCCGCATCAGGCCGCTGAGTTCGAGGTCCTTGCAGGTGATCGCGCGCAGGCCCGTCCGGCCGCCGCGCAGGTCCGGTGCGACCCGCTGCCGGCGTGGTGGCGCGGGCGGCGGACCGGCCTCCTCGAACTTCGAAAGCCGGGTCTGGGCCGCGTGGTAGCGCGAGGCCATCTCGTCACTGATGGACGACTGCTGGCGCAAGGTCCGCACCAGTTCCTTGAGTTGCTCGTGCTTCTCGCTCCAGCGCTGACGCATCTCGGCCGCGCGCTGCCAGCGCGCCTCACGCGCCTCGGCCCAGGTGGCGAACCCTCCGCCGTGGGTCCAGGCCGTGCCGCCCTCCAGCGTCACGACCTGGCCGGCCGTACGGCTGAGCACCTCGCGGTCGTGGGTGATCAGCAGGACGCCCTGCCGGGTCTGCGTGAGCTGTTCCTCCAGCCAGCGCTTGCCGGGTACGTCGAGGTAGTTGTCGGGTTCGTCCAGCAGCAGCAGTTCCGCCGGGCCGCGGAGCAGCGCTTCCAGGACGAGCCGCTTCTGCTCTCCGCCGGACAGCGTGGAGACCTCCCGGTACTGGGCGACCCGGAACGGGCTGCCGAGCGCGGCAACCGTCACGGTGTCCCAGAGCACCTCGTAGTCGTAGCCTCCGGCCTCGCCCCAGTCCACCAGCGCCTGTGCGTACCGGAGTTGGGTGGGCTCGTCCTCCGTCTCCATCATCGCCAGCTCGGCCGTGTCGATGGCGGCGGCCGCGGCCCGCAGCGGTGCGGGCGCGACGGCGAGCAGGAGGTCCCGGACGGTGCGGTCGTCCCGCAGGCTGCCGATGAACTGCGGCATGACCGCGACCGCTCCCTGGCTGCGGAACGATCCGTGCTGCGCCGGGATCTCACCCGAGAGGATGCGCAGGAGCGTGGTCTTGCCGGCGCCGTTGTCGCCGATGAGCGCGACCGTTTGACCGGACGGGACCCGGAACGAGACGTCGTGGAACAGCTCGCGGCCGTCGGCGAGAACATGACCGAGGCCGGCGGCTTCGAGGTAGCCCATGGGAGGAGACCCTAGCGGCCGGACACCGCGTGGGGCCATTCCTTTTCGGCGGACCCGTCCCATGGATTTCCGATGTTCCGACGATTCCTCAATCATCGCGCAGCGGTTGATGATTATGCGACCGATCCGGCTATTCACCCGCCGGTATAAAGGGCGCGTCGATTTCTTGCGTCAATCAGCTGTGTACGGAATGGTTGCGGTCGAAAGAAGCTTCGGGGGTGGTCCAAGCGATCTCCCCTCGGGCCGCGCTGTGCCTGCGCGTTCGCTGATGCCTGCGCGGCGCCCGCCCCCTTTCGTTCCCAGCGTTCCGATCCTCCACGGAAATGCGAGAGTCAGCCATGCCGTCCATTGCCGCCAGGCACTCCGCGGCCCCCGCGCCGCGGTCCGCTCCCGTCACCGTCGCCCTCGTCGGGGCGGAATTCGGATGGGGAAGTTCGGGAAAGCTGAGCGCGGTACTCGCCGCGTTACAGGACCGGTCGGCTCTTCCCCTGCGGTTCGTCGGGCTCGCGTCGGGGCTGGGGCGGCCGCTGCTCGCCGGGCACGCGGTGGACGGCTGGTACGACCTGCCGGACGATCCGGGCCTGTTGGGCCCCTCGGTCCGGGAGTTCGTGCGGTCACAGGAGGTGCGGGCCGCCGTCGTCGTCCTGGACGGTGCGGCCGCGAAGGCCCTGCTGGCCGCCGGAGTGCCCACGGTCTTCGTCGACAGCCTGCCCTTCCTCTGGTCCGAGGGCGACCGGCCCGCACTGCCGCTGGACGCGACGGTGTACTGCGCCCAGAAGAGCGTCGAGCTGCCGCCCGAGTGCCTGGAGGTCCTGGCCGACGCCCGGGAGCTGCGCTGGGTCGAGGCGGTCATCGCCCGGCCCCGCGCCTCGGCACCTGAGGGCGGCGCCCGGCGGAACACGGGCCGCCCGTACCGCAGGGCGCTGGTCAGCCTGGGGGGTCTGCGGGCGCCGAACCTCGCTGATCCGGAGCACTATCCGCGCCTGGTCGTCCCGGCCGTCCTCGAAGCCCTCGCCGCCCACGGCATCGAGGAGGTGCACATCGCCGGCAACCTGCCCCGCGACCTGGCGGGCCGGCTCGTCGACTCTTCGACCGCCCCGCCCCGGACGACCGCCGGCCCGCTCGGGCACGGCGCGTTCCTGGAACGGCTGGACGCCTGTGACGTCCTCCTCACCTCGCCGGGGCTGACCACCCTGCTGGAGGCGGGCGGACTGGACGTCCCCACCGTCTGCCTGCCGCCGCAGAACCTCAGCCAGATCTTCAACGGCCGCTACCACAGCCGGGCACTCGGGGCCCCGCTGCGGGTCCTCTGGCCCAAGGAGGTGCTCGTCGAGGAAGACGCGGTGGCCCTCCGCTCCGAGAGCGAGGACCACGCCCTCCGGCTGATCTACGGGGCGATCGCCGCGGCGGCACGGGGCGACGGCCGGCAGGCCGTCGGCCACGCCCTGCGCGACGGCGTCCTGGACGCGCTGCGCCGTTCCGCCGGCGTCGAGGACTGGGGCGCGCTCACGACCACGGTCGGCACCGGCGGCGCGGCCCAGGTGGCCGACGCACTGCTCGGAGTCCTGGGCACGGCCGGTCCGCTCGCCTGACCCGGTCGGCCGGCGGGCCGCGGCCCGCCCGTGACCACCCGTCGCCGTACCACCCGCCCCATGAGTCGCCTGGAAGGTCTCCGTCCCCGTGCGTACACGCGATCGCTACCTCTTCATCCGGATCCTGGAAGCCTGCAACGCCGACTGCTTCATGTGCGAGTTCGCGCTCTCCCGCGACACGTTCCGCTTCTCCCTGGAGGACTTCGACGACCTGGTGCCCAAGGCCAGGGAAGCCGGCGTGGGCTACGTCCGGTTCACCGGGGGCGAACCGCTGATGCACCCGGACGTGGTGGAGCTGGTGCGCGCGGGCACGGACGGCGGGATGAAGATGTCCCTCATCACCAACGGCTCGCTGCTGCCCCGGATGGCCGCCCCCCTGGCCCGGGCCGGCCTGGCCCAGGTGATCGTCAGCCTCGACGGCGCCTCGGGCGCCACCCACGACGTCTACCGGCGCTCCCCCGGCATGTTCGACAGCGGGCTGCGGGGCCTGCGGGACGCCGCCGCGCTCGGCGTGCTGCCCAGGGTCAACACCGTGGTCGGGCCGCACAACTACACGGAGGTGCCTCGTCTGCAGGAGGTCCTGACGGAGGCGGGGGTGCGCCAGTGGGAGCTGTCCGCCCTCAAACTCGACCGCACGATCACCTACCCCGACGCCGATCACGTCCGCAGCGTCTGCGATCCGGTGTACGACGCCGACCCGGCCGCCCTGCTGGTGCCGATGGGCAAGCGCTTCTACGGCGACACCCCGCAGGAGCAGGAGCGGTACTTCACCCGGTCCGTCACACCGCGCGCCGCCGAGCCCGTGTGCCACGTCGCCGACGACGTGATCTACGTGGACGGCAAGTTCGGCCGGATGTTCGCGTGCAGCTGCATCCCCCACCGCGAGGGCGACGACGGGCCCGGTGGCGCACCCCTGCGGGAACAGGGGGTGATCCGGCTCGACACCCCGGCGTTCCGCTCCCACGCCGGCTGGTTCCGCGAGAACGGCCCCGAGGTGTGCAGCGGCTGTTCCACCACCGCCGCCGGATACAGCGACGACGTGGCCCGGCTCGGGGCGGTGGGGGCATGGCACTACTGACCCCGGCCCGGGCGGCCGCTGCCGCGCCGGACGGCCGTGCGGGGCCCGGCCCGCGGGTGCTGCTGAGCGCCCGCGAGGACCAGCTGGACTCGGCCCTCGCCCTGCGCCGGGTGGCCGCGCACCTCGGCGACCTCCGCCGGACCGGCTGGTCCGCGCTCGAACCGCCCCCGGTCGCGGCGCTGGTCTGCGACGACGTGGCCGCCACCGAGCGGCTCCTGGACCTGGGCGTTCCGGTCGTGCACCTGCGATCGGGCCATTGCGGCCCGGCCGCCGACGGCGCACCGCCGGGGCGTGCCCTCGGACGGGTCCACCGGCCGGGATGGCTGCCGTCTCCCGGGCACCCGATCCCCGGCGCACGGTCCACCGGGGTCCTCGCGCCGCGCCGCACCGGGCTGAGCCGGAGCCGCTCGGGCACCCTCGTGATGCTGTCCCTGTGGGGCGTACCCGACGCGGACGCGGAGGCCTTCGCGGCCGGAGCGCTGCGGGAGCTGGCCGCCGCCGCACTGCACCGCACCGGGAGCTGCACGGTGGTCACCGATACCGGGCTCGGTCTCCTGCGGTCCGCCCTGGCGGAGCGTCCGGACGTACGGGTGCTCCGGGCCGCCGACGCGGACCCCGACGCCCTCCATGCCGACGCCGCCGTGTTCCTGGCCTCGCCGGTACTCGGGGCGCTCGCGCTCGCCCAGGCGCGCAGGGCGCCGCTCGCCCTGCTGCCCGCACTGGGGCCCGCCCAGCGGGATCTGGCCGACCAGCTCGGCCGGGTCCTGCCGCAGCTGCCCTTGGCCGACGATCCCGACGACCCCGGCCTGTGGGCCCCGCCGGCGGGGGCCGCCGGGCCGTGGCACCTGCTCGACCCCGCCCTGGACGACCTGCGCGGGGCGCAGCGGGTCGCCCGGGTCCTGCGCCAACTCGCGCTCGCCCCGCTGTGAGCCCTGCCCCCGCCCCGCCCCGGGCGCCGTCATCCTCCCGGTCCGGCCCCGCCGGTGCCGGCCACCTCACCCACCTCACCCACGTCGTCCGCGCCGTGCTGGAGCCGCCATGTCCGACACCCTCCGCGAACCCGCACCTGCCACCCGCCCCGAGCTGATCCGCCCCAGGGTCCCGGAGACCGACTGGGACGACTGGCGCTGGCACATGCGCCGGCGCATCACCAACGTCGAGAAGGCCAGGCAGTGGATCAACCTGAGCGCCGACGAGGAGGAGGCGATCGCCGGTGTGGCGGGCAAGTACCGCTGGAGCGTCACCCCGTACTACGCCTCCCTGATGGACGCGGACGACCCCGGCTGCCCCGTCCGGCAGCAGGCGGTTCCGGCTCTCGGCGAGCTGATGGAGTTCCCCGGTGCTGAGGTCGACCCGGTCGGGGACACCTACTACCGCAAGACCAACCGGGTGGTGCACAAGTACCCGGACCGGGTGATCATGCTGATCACCGAGGCCTGCCCGGTCTACTGCCGCCACTGCACGCGCAAGTTCCACACGACCGACGTCGACGGCACCTACTTCCGTGACGACGAGGGCGGCTCCTTCGACGAGGACCTCCGGTACATCGCCGACCACCCCGAGATCCGGGACGTCCTGCTCACCGGCGGCGACCCGCTGTCCTACCAGGACGGCAAGCTGGAGGAGATCGTCGCCGGGCTCCGGGCGATCCCCAGCGTGGAGATCATCCGGATCGGCAGCAGGTTCCCCGTGCTGCTGCCACAGCGGATCACCGAAGACCTCTGCTCGATGCTCTCCCGCTACCACCCGGTCTGGCTGAACACGCACTTCAACCATCCGAAGGAGATCACGCCGGAGGCCGCCGCGGCCGTGGACCGCCTGCTGCGGCACGGGATCCCCGTCGGGAACCAGACGGTGCTGCTGCGCGGGATCAACGACGACGTCACCACCATGCGGACCCTGATGACCGAGCTGCTGCGGATCCGGGTCCGGCCGTACTACCTCTACCACTGCGACAACGTCACCGGGGTCTCGCACTTCATGACGTCCGTGGAGAAGGGGTGGGAGATCATGGCCGGCCTCCAGGGACACATCACGGGGTTCGGCGTCCCCCAGTACGTCCTGACCACCAGGATCGGCAAGATCCCGATCGCGCAGCCCTCCTTCACCCCCACCCCCGACGGCCTGCTGCTCCGCAACTACCGAGGCCAGGAGATGGTCGTCGACGGTGAGGCGCAGCCGATCACGGAGTCCGGTACGCGATGAGCACCCTCGACAAGCGGCTCGGGCAGCGCTTCCTGCCCTACGGAGCGAACTACCTCGACTGGTCCGACATGTCGGAACTGCGGAAGGTGATCGAGCACCAGGTCCTGTTCCGGTACCAGACGGAGACCGAGAGCATGGCCTCCCGGCTGGAGCGGACCGTGGCCGAACGCCTGGGTGCGGGCCACGCCCTGGCCGTCCACAACTGCACGGAGGCGCTGAGGCTGGCGCTGATCTCCACCGGTCCGGCCGTCGGCGACCTGGTGCACGTCCCGGCGGTGACGTTCGTCGCGGTGGCCGGCGCGGTGCTGTCGTGCGGCCTGATCCCGGTGCTGGTCGACGCCGACGACTCGCTCTCCATGGACCCGACGCTGCTGCCGGCGGACGCCCAGCGGGTCATCACGGCCCATATGGAGGGCACCGTGGCCCCGCTGCCGACGGGCGTGCCCTACCTGGTCGAGGACTGCGCGCAGTCGCTCGGCGCGCGCTTCCCCGACGGCCGGTACGTCGGGACGGCCGGCTACGCGGGGACGTTCAGCTTCCACCACAACAAGGTCCTCACCTCGGGCGAGGGCGGGCTGGTCGTCACCGACGACGACGGCGCCTGGGCGACCATGCGCCGCTACCACGACCACGGATCGGCCCGGATCCCCGGCCACTATCCGACGTGGGACCAGGACGCCCACTTCGGGGAGAACTTCGTCACCAGCGAGCAGGTCGCGGCCGTCCAGTGCCAGCAGTTCCGGCACCTCGACGAGCTGCTCGCCGGGCTGGAGCGGATGTACGCCATCGCCATGGCCGAGCTGCCCGACCGGCCCGACCTGGAGGTCCGGCCCCGGGCCGTCGGCGACGTGAAGGTCAGCCTGCGGTTCCGGTGCGAGAGCAAGGAGCTGCGGGACGCCGCGGTGGCGGCGCTCACCGCGGCCGGGATCGCCAACTGGACGCTCGGAAAGTACCTGTTGCCCGACCATCCGGTGCTCACCGGCCGCCGTTCGCTCTACCGCGACGGCTTCCCGTGGAACCACGCGCCCGAAGGTCCGCTCCTCCTCAGCCGCGACGGCTTCGCCCGGACCAGGGACCTGCTGGACCGCACCCTGTGCGTGCCGCTCTCCCCGGAGCTCCCGGAGGCGGAGCAGGCCGTCGCGGCCAAGGCCGTCCGCCAGGTACTGGAGGCGGTGTGAGCGGCGAGGAGGTGCTGCTGATGGTGGACGACCGGCCGTCGTCCTTCACCCGCTACGCGGCCCGGGAGCTCGCCGGCCGGCTGGTCCTGCTGCGGTTCGCCGACACCCGGCCGGACCTGCCGGAGGACTACCTGCTGGAGACCGCGCACCTGCCCGCCTTCTGGGTGCGCGAGGGCGTCGACACGGCCGAGGAGGCCCGGCGGTACCGGGAGTGGGCGGCCGGGCTGCCGGTGCCGCCGACCAGGTTCTGCAATCCGTCGGAGCCCCGGCAGGCCGCGTCCCAGCGGTTCGCGGCGCTCGCCGGCCTGCCGCACCTGACCGAGGAGCAGGTGTCCCTGGTCCGGGACAAGGCCGTCATGAAGGCGTGCTTCCGGGAACTGGGCCTGCGGACCGCGGAGTTCGCCCGGGTGCGGTCGGGCGCCGACGTCGGGCGGTTCGCCGCCCGGCACGGCTGGCCGGTGGTCCTCAAACCGGTGGACTCGTTCGCCTGCGTGGACACCTACCGGCTCACCGGGCCGGGCGGCCTCGCCGGAATCGACCTCGCGGCACGGGACTGGATGGTGGAGGCGCACCTCGGAGGCACCGAGTGGGAGGTCTGCGCGCTCGTCCTCGACGGCGAGGTGCTCGACGCCTGGCCCAGTGCCATGCCCTGCCGTCCACTGGACATCGTCGACGGCGCGATGAACGCCAACATCAGCGTCGGCACCGGCGAGGGTCCGCCCGTCGACGTGCGGGCCCTCGTCCAGCGCATCGTGACCGGGATGGGCATCGACCACGGCTACGTGCACATGGAGTTCTTCCTGATCGACGGCGAGGTGTACGCGGGCGAGATCGGCGTCCGTCTCGCGGGCTGCGAGATCCCCGCCAACCACGGCCACGCGTACGGATTCGACGTGTTCGCCGCCACCCTGGCGGTCTACCTCGGCCGCCGCCCGGACCTCGGCCACCGCGAACGCCGCTGCGCCGGCGACCTGCTGCTGCCGCTGCCCGGCACCGGGCTGGTCCGGCGGATCACCTCGCGGGAGGAGCTCCTGGAGATGCCCGGAGTCATCGACGCCGTGCTCAAGGTCCGCGCCGGAGACACGGTGACGGCCCGCCGTGCCTCGCACAACGCCTCGGGGTACGCCCACGTCGTGGGAGCGTCGGTCGGGGAGGTGGAGAGCCGCATGCGGGAGGTGCTCGCCCGGTTCGCGATCGAGGTGTCGGCGCCGATCGAGGTGTCGGCGCCGCTGGAGGCCGGCGCCGTCCCCACCTGATCCCCGCCCCCGCCGCCCGCCCGGACGGCGGCCCGGCACCCGAGTCGGCCGCCCCGTGCGGCCGTGGAACGGAGACCGACCACGTGACCAGCGGCCTGCCCCGTCGCTTCCTCGACCTGCTCACACGTCCCCGGGTGGCCGGGGCGGCCTGGTGGAGCGTCGTCTCCCGGCTGCCCGTCTACCTGATGTCGCTGGCCCTCGTACTGACCGTCCGTGAGCAGGGCGGCAGTTACGCCCAGGCCGGGCTGGTCGCCGCGCTGTACACGCTGGGGATGGCCCTCGGCAGCCCGCTGATCGCCCGCCGCCTCGACCGCAGCGGCCGCTCGGCGGTGCTGACCGTGACCGCCCTCGCCTACCCGGCGGCGCTCGCCGTCCTGGTGTGGGCGACCCGCCCGGGTGGCTGGGCCCAGCCCGTGGCGGCGGTCGTCGCGGGGGTGGTGCTGCCGCCCGCGAACGCCTGCATGCGCTCGCTCTGGGCGCGGTTGCCGCTCCGGGAGGAGGAACGCGAGACGGCCTACCTGTGGGAGGCGCTGCTCACCGAGGTCCTGGTGATCGGCGCGCCGCTGATGCTCGCGGCGCTGATGCTGGGCGGCTCGGCGGGCCTGGCGTTGACGGTGATCGCGGTGGTGGGCGGCCTGGGCACGCTCGGTCTCGCCTTCACCCGGCTGCCGGCCGGCACCGAGGGCGCCCCGGCGGCCGCTCCGAAGGAGTCCCGGCACCCGCTGGGACCGCTCCGGGAGCCGGCCCTGCTGGCGCTGACCGGCATCATGGCCGTCTCCGCGGTACCGATCGGCCTGCTGACGCTGGCGATCCCGGCCTTCGTCGACGGGCACGGGGCTCCGGGCGGTGCGGGCGTGGTGTACGCCTGCTGGGGGGTCGGCAGCGCCCTCGGTGCCGTCTGGCTCGGCCGGTCCCAGTCCCAGGTCGCACCCCAGGCGCGCCTGCCGCGGCTGCTGCTGGCCTACGCCCTCGGCACCGGGCTGACGCTGCTCGCCGGTTCCCAGCTGGGCCTGGCCGTGGCGCTCGCGGTGGGCAGCGTACCCATCGCCCTGGTCTCGGCCACCGAGATGAGCCTGGTGAGCGGTATCGCCGACGGCCGGTCCATGGCGGAGGCGTTCACCTGGGCGTCGCTGGCCACCGTCCTGGGCGACGCCCTGGGCCAGCAGGCCGGCGGGCTGCTGATGGACCCGTTCGGGCCGCGGGTGGTGTTCGCGGTGGCGACCGGGACCGCGCTGGCCGGCGCCGGGCTGGCCTTCGCCTGCCGGGGGTTGCTGACCCGGCAGGCGGCGTCGACCGTGAAGTGCGTGGCATGACGGCCGGAGCCGCCACCCGGGGCCCGCCACCCGCCCGTTCGCCGTCCCCCGCTCCCAGCCGCTCCCCCTTCCCTCCCGCCCCGACGCGGACAACACGAGGTGGTCCACCATGAACGCCGCCCTCACCGACCAGCGCCCCGACCGGGGGTCAGGTCCGGTCCCCCTGTTCCGTCCGGTCACCGTGCGCGCGTTCCCGGGAGCCGTCCGGGAGTTCCTGGAGTCCCCGCGGCTCCGGGCGGTACCGGTCCCGACCGAGGACCGCGCCGATCTGGCGGAGAGCGTCGAGCTCGCCGCCCGGCTGTACGGCGCTCTGCGACAGCCGCACCCGCTGGACACCGGGATCGTCCTGGGCGGGGCGCGGTTGCCCGAAGGGACCGCGGAGCTGGCCCGCCCGTTCGCCCGGACGTGGGTGGGCGAGGAGGAGCTGGCGGACGTCGCGGGGTTCCGGGCCCGGCACGGCGGTTCGCTGCTGATCGTCGGCAGCTACGACCGGCTCACCCTCGACCCCGTCCGGGCCCTGCTCATGGCGACCTACCGCGGCCCGCGGCACGGACTGACGCTGCTGAGCGGCCGTGACGGCGCCTCGGTCTGCTGGAACGTGGCCAAGCAGTACGCGGAGCCGGCCCTCGACGTCGACGCGCTGGGCCTGTTCACCGACACCGACCGGCCGCCCCGGCTGCCCGGCGTCCAGGTCTTCGACGACCGCGACTTCGAGCGTGCGGACATCCAGGCGGAGATCCTCGGCACCCGGTGGCGGCGGGTGGGATTCCAGGGGCACGGCAAGGACGACAGCGTCAACCTCGGCGAGTTCACCATCTGCGGTCTCAACGGCTCGGTGCCGGCCGTGCCCGGACTGCTCGGCCCGCGCTGCGCGTACGGCCTGCCCTGCTACAAGCCGGAGGACAAGCTGGTCCCCCTCAACCGGGTGGAGGCCGTGGAGCTGGTGCTCAGCGCGTGCAACAGCGGCCCGCTCGCGGACCTGGCCCTGTACGACCCGAAGTACCAGCTGCTGCTGAACGCGCTCGACGGCCCGGCCCGCACGGTGGTCTCGGCCGTGTCGGTGCACGACTCCGACCGGCCGGAGAACGTCGCCTGGATGCACGGCGCCCTCGTCGGCGCGGACTCGGTCGACACCCTCAACGCCAGCCTGGCCGGCTCGCACCCCTACCCGGCGTTCATGCGCTTCGGACTGCCGGGGGCACCGGAGGACACCCCGGCGCCCCCCGCTCCGGCGGACCACCGGCCCGATCCGCTCCTGCTCACCGTGGGCGGCCGGCTCACCGCGTACCTCGCCTCGGACCTGCTGCCGCACAACCACCCGCTCCGGCCCCGGCTGACCAAACTGGCCCGGAAGGTCGACCTCTGGGTGGCCAGGCCCACCCATCTCGCCGACCAGTCCCCCGAGCAGATCGACGCCTCGCTCACCGCGGACCTGCAGTCCCTGGACCACGTGATCACCGAGCAGGTCGCGGCCCATCCCGAGACCGAGCTGATGAACTACCCGGCGCACTTCGGCGACCGCAGCAGCCTGGACCCCCAGGTCCTGGAGGTCACCTGCCACTGCGGCCGGCCCGCGCAGGAGTTCACCCGGCGGGGCCTGCTCCCGCACGTCCTGGACACCACGTGCGCCGTCTGCATGCGGTGCGGCGACGTCACCTTCCGGATCCCGGACGCCCCCGCGCTGCTCGCCCACGCCGCGGACGAGGTCGAGCAGGGCGGGGTGCTGGAGGTCAGGGCCACGGTCACCGCGGCCCGGACCGGCCCGGTCCGGCTCGGCCTCTTCGTCCCGGGCTACCTGCGGGAGGACACGACCGTGGAGCCGGCCACGACCAAGGTGCGGCTCACCGGCGGACGGCCCGAGGAGGTCTCCTTCCGGGTCCGGTTCGCTCCCGGCACGGCGCCGCAGGCCTACTACTTCACCGTGTTCGCCGTGCAGGACCTCGCCGTCTCCACGGCCCGCCGCCACTTCGGCGTCGTCCCCCGGACCCCCTGACCCACCTCCGGTACCCGCCCCACTCACACCCCCGTAAGGAGAACCATGGAAAGCCAGAGCGTCGCCGACCGCGGCACCACGTCCCGGCCCAAGCCCAAGCCGACCGTCGAACTGATCGAGCAGAACGGCGAAGTGACCCTCAGCATCGGCGGCGAGCAGGCGATGCAGGCCTGGGAGCGGGACCTGATGTGGGCCAGTGCCGACATGCTCTGCGCGTACGGGCAGGACTTCTACGAGGTGGGGCTGGGTCTCGGCCTGTCCGCGCTGCGCATCGCCGGGAACCCCGCGACCCGCAGTCACACCGTGCTGGAACTGTTCGAGGAGGTCGAGGACCTGTTCCGGGCCCGGCACCCCCGCGTCCCCGACAACCTCACCGTCGAGCGCGGGGACTTCTTCGAGCGGATCTTCGAGCTGCCGTCGGAGAGCATCGACGGGATGTTCTTCGACCCCGCCCTCGACATGGAGGTCTGGACGGACGCCGGACTGTGGGCCAGGACCATGCCCGAGGTCGTCCGGGTGCTGCGCCCCGGCGGCGTCTTCATCCCGTTCTTCAGCACCAAGCCGGAGCTGCGCTGGCAGTACCTTCCGCACTTCCGCTCGATCCGGGTCGAGCGGCACCCCTTCGTCGCCTACGACACCACCGAGTACACGCACGGCGGCACCACCGGCGACGCCTTCATCCAGTGCTTCCTCAAGGACTGACCCCCCTCACCCGACACCGCGCACCCGCGCCGCTCCGGAGGTATCCCCATGGCCATCACCCTGCCCCATGACTCCCGCGACTCACGTGACTCCCGCGACTCCCGCCCCGACCTGGGCATCCGTTCGGTCTTCCTCGCCGGCCCGTTCATCCAGCTCCTGGACCCGGAGACCGGAGAGATGCCGGCCGACGCCCGGGCCCCGTTCGACGTCCTGATCAAGCACTTCGAGGCGCAGGGGATCTCCGTGCACAACGCCCACCGCCGCGAGGCGTGGGGTGCGGAGCTGATGCGGCCCGACCAGTGCACCCGGCTCGACCAGGACGAGATCCGCAAGGCCGACGTCTTCGTCGCGCTGCCGGGCCATCCGGCCTCCCCGGGCACCCACATCGAGATCGGGTGGGCCAGCGCCTTCGACAAGCCGATCGTCCTGCTGCTGGAACGCGACAGGGAGTACACCTTCCTGGTCCAGGGCCTGCACACGGTCGCGTCGGTGGAGTACGTGGTCCACACGGACATCGCCTCCTGCCTGCCGGCCGTCGACCGTGCGGTGGAGCTGGCGGTCCTGCGGCAGCGGGAGGGCAGCGGCGGCCGGTAGCCGCCGGGTGCCCCGGAGCACGGGAGGCCCCTCCCGCCGCGGGGGTCCGCGGCGGGAGGGGCTCAGGGGCGTCCGTCAGGTGCGGTACGCGTAGTAGACCGCGTCCGGGTAGGACGCGATGATGCTCGCGAGCGACTTCCGGTACGTGTTGGTGGAGTGGTAGGTGAGGTACGGCATTCCGGCCTTGCTGCGGTACGTCACCATCATGGAGTGGTCCTTGGACCCGTCCTTGTTGAAGTCCACTTGCAGGACGTCACCGATGTCCGCCTGGTAGACGTTGGCCAGGTTCGCGGCCCGCTGGTTGGACAGCGTGAACCAGGCGAACTCGTTCGCGCCGACCCAGGAGTCGGACTGACGGGTGCCGTCGTACCACCAGTTCCGGTAGTCCGAGGAGGAGCCCGGAACGGGCTTCCAGCCGCCCGCCTTCAGCGCCTGGCTGATGAAGTTGGTGCAGTCGCCCCCGGACCCGTTGAACTTCCGGTACGCCGGGTTGTAGTTGCTCCAGTACTTCTCCGCGTACTTCGCCATGGCGGCGTAGTCGTAGGCACCACCGGTCTTCGCCTTGGGCTTCGCCGGGGCCGGGTACTTGGTGGACGCGGGCGTGCCGTCCGGGTACTGGTTGCCGTCGTCCTTGACGACCTTCACCTTCGCCGCGACGGGCTCGTTGACCGCGACCGGGCCGCTGTCCTGCGACTTGATCGAGACCAGCTCCCACCCGCCACCGCGCTTGCTGGTGAGGGTCAGCTCGTACCGCGTCCCGATGTCGGTGGTGTCCGGCTCGTCCCCGCGCAGCTTCTTGTACGTGAGCGTGGTCTTCTCGGTGACCTGGACGGTCGCCTTCCCGCCGGTGACCGTGGCACGGTCCACGACGACGCGGGTGTCGGCGCCCGTGTACGCCTCACCGAGTTCCGCCAGGCGGGTCTTGCGGGACCGCAGCGACTGGAGCGCCGCGTCCTCGTCCTTCTTCAGCTGGGCCGTCATGCGGGTCTTCTGGCCGGCCGGGCCCGAACCCTGCTTCCCCGCCTGGTCGTCGACCAGTGCCTGGGTCCGCTGGGAGAGCACGTCGTCGGCTATGCGCCCGAAGGTGTCGGCGGTGGCCCGGTCGGCCGCCTTGGGCCCGGAGGCCGCACCCGCGGAGTAGGCGAGCATGCTGCCGGACGCCAGGGCCACGGTCAGGGCCGCGATGGCGGCGGGCCTGAACCTCTTAGGTATCACTGTGTTTCCCCTTGTCACCCGGTCCGCACGAACCGGGGGACGGAATCTTCGCACAACTGGACGCCCCCCTCATCCCGTTCCGCTTCCGCACCGGCCGACTGGCGGGAGTCGCCCCGTGCGCCGTGCGGCACGCCTCCGCTTCGTCACCGGGGCCGGCGCCGCGGGCGCGCGGCGGGATGCGGCCACCACCGCGACGGCCCCACAGCGAGTGCATCTAGGGTGGGCGGCAAAGCACAGCACAGGGGGGCATTCGACATGGCCAGGAAGGACACCGCCGCAGGAGGGCGATCCCGGCGCAGGCGGGCCGCCCCGGCGGGCGGCGGCGGGGCAGGGCCGGGCCGTCGGAGGAAGTCCGGGGCGCGCCGCGACCCGGGTGCGGGAGCGGGCCGGCTCGGCGCCCTCGCGCCGGCCGCCGCTTTGGCGCGTACTCAACTGCGGCGCCTGCGCCCGGAGTTCCCGCGACCGGGCCGCAGCGGCTGGCGCCGGTGGATACCCTCGTGGCGCCAGTGGCTGGGCGCCGGCCTGTACGTGCTCACGGGTCTGACGGGCTTCGTCACGTACGCCTACGCGACCACGGACATACCCGACGACCTCAACTCGTTCGCCACGCAGCAGGACAACGTCTACTACTGGGCCGACGGCTCCACGATGGCCCGGACGGGCTGGGTCAGCCGGCAGGAGATGCCCTTGGACAAGGTGCCCGACAAGGTCCAGGGAGCCGTGCTCGCGGCCGAGAACTCCAGCTTCTACTCGGATCCCGGAGTCTCACCGTCCGGTGTCATGCGCGCCGTGGGCGCAGCGGTGACGGGCGGCGAGACCCAGGGCGGGTCCACGATCACGCAGCAGTACGTGAAGAACGCCTACCTGAGCCAGGACCGCACCCTCTCCAGGAAGTTCACCGAGCTCCTGCTCGCCGTGAAACTGGACAACCAGCGGAGCAAGGACCAGATCCTCCAGGACTACCTCAACACCAGCTGGTTCGGGCGCGGCACCTACGGCATCCAGCGCGCCTCCCAGGCCTACTACGGCAAGGACGTCTCGCAGCTCAACGCGAGCGAGGGCGCCTTCCTGGCCTCCCTCCTCAAGGGCGCCGGGCTCTACGATCCCGCCCTCGGCAAGGAGAACCACGAGCGGGCCGTCGAACGGTGGTCCTGGATCCTGGACCGCATGGTCGAAACGGGCCGGCTCACGCGCGCCGAGCGCGCCGGCTACACCCGGTTCCCCGAGCCCTCGGGCGCCTCCCTCGGCGGCACGCCCGGCGCACAGACCGGCTATCTGGTCGAGCTGGCCAAGGCCTACACGGTCAAGGCCGGCCGCATCACGGACTCCGACTTCGACCTCGGCGGCTACCAGATCTACACGACCTTCGACCGGGACCGCATGACGGCCCTGACCTCCGCCGTCCAGCAGACGCAGAAGGAATTCGACGCCGAACGGCGGCCCGACACCGACAAGCACGCGAAGATCGGGGCGGCGAGCGTCGCCCCCGACGGGCGGCTGCTGGCCGTGTACGGAGGGCCCGACTACCTGAAGCAGGGCTTCAACGAGTCGAACGCCACGACGGTCCCGGCCGGCACCGCGTTCACCCCGTTCGTCTACGCCGCCGCGCTCGAAGAAGGGGTGCTGCGCACGCGCGGCAAGAACCGCACGCCCGTCTCCCCCTCCACCACGTACGACGGCAACGACCAGGTGACCGTGCAGACGCCTGACGGCCCGTACTGGGACCGCGGCGGCAAGGTGGTCAAGGGGCGCAACGACGGTGGCCGCAGCTGGGGCCAGGTGACCCTGCGCCAGGCCGTCGCGAACTCCGTGAACACCCCCATGCTGCAGCTCGGCCTCGACGTCGGGCTCGACCGGGTGGAAGCCTTCGCCGAACGCTCGGGGCTGCTCGGATCGAGCCTCGGACCGCGGATCCCCACGTTCGCGCTCGGGGAGAACTCGACGCCCAGCGCGATCCGCATGGCCGGCGCCTACGAGACCTTCGCCGCCGACGGCATGCACACCGACCCCTACTCGGTGCGCTCGGTCACCCGGAACGGCGCCGCGCTGCCGCTCGACGCGCCGAAGGCGACCCGGGCCGTGACGGCCGCGACCGCCCGCGCGGTGACGGACACCCTGCGGGCCACGGTCACCGAAGGATCGGCGAAGTCGGTGGCCAAGGCGCACCCCGGTACTGCGGGCAAGACCGGGACGACCGCCGCGAACACGGCGGGCTGGTTCGTGGCCAGCACCGAGCAGGAGTCCACGGCGGTGGTGGTCTACCGGATGTCGCTGACCGACCTGGTCCCGCTGCCGCTGACGGGGCTGGGGGGCAGCGCCCCGGGCACGCCCGGCAGCGACCGGGCGGTGCGCCTGTGGGGCGACTACGCGAAGGCCGTGAAGTAGGCCGGGCGGCGTGCGCCGGGGCGGCGGTGCGCCCCGGCGGCCCGGGTCACTTGATCAGCGCGGCCCAGTCCGGTGCCTGCGCGGGGTCGAGCAGGCGGAGCTGGGCCAGGACCTTCGGGTCCTGTGCGTCGAGCCAGTCCGCCAGTTCCTTGAACGAGACGCAGCGGACGTCCTGGCGCGGGCAGACGTCCTTCATCACGTCCTCGACGGCCTTCATGTAGATGCCGCCGTTCCAGTCCTCGAAGTGGTTGCCGATGAACATCGGGGCCCGGCTGCCGTTGTAGACCCGGTTGAAGCCGTTCATGTACGACATGCGGGTCTGCGTCTGCCAGCCGGAGAACTTCGCCGGGTCGCCCTGGGTGCTGTCGCCGGACTGGTTGTAGAGGAAGTTGAAGTCCATGGACAGCACCTGTACCTCCTTGCCGTGCAAGGGCAGGAGCTGGAGCGGGAAGTTCCATATGCCGTCCGGCTTGGACGGCCACAGCTGGAAGTCTCCCGAGGAGCTCGCGTCGTAGCGCCAGCCGTACGGCTTGATCGCGGCCATGAGGTTCTTCTGGCCCTCCAGGCAGGGCGCTCGGCCGCCGACCACTTCCCGGTCGGGGTCGAAGGGCAGGGGCGCCTCCTTGGTGAACCCGGTGTTGGTCTTCCAGTTCTTGACGAAGGAGTACGTCTGGTCTATCTCGCTCTTCCATTCGGCGGGGCTCCAGTCCCCGCCGCCCTTGGGCCCGCAGAAGTGCCCGTTGAAGTGTGACCCGATTTCGTTGCCGTCGGTCCAGGCTCCGCGCAGCTGCCCGAGCGTGGACTTCACGTGGGGGACCGTCGGGTACGAGATGGCGGCCGACCCCTGGTCGTGCTGCGGTGGGCGGTAGAGCGCCTTCTTGCTCTCCGGCAGCAGGTAGATGCCCGTGAGGAAGAAGGTCATGTGGGCCTTGTTCTCGCGGGCCACCTGGCGGAAGTGCGAGAAGAGGCGGTCGTCGCCTTCCAGCGCGCCGTCCCAGGAGAACACCACGAACTGCGGCGGCTTCTCGCCGGGCTTCAGCCGCTCGGGCTTGAGCTGTCCCGGCTGCGGTCCGGTGTAGGAGGTGGAGCCGTCCCCCAGCACCTTGACCTTGCCGTCCCAGGCCTCCTCCGCGCCCTTCGCGGCGGCGGCCTCGCCGGCCGCGCCGCCCGGGGCCGCGAGCTTCGCGTCGTGCGGGGCGGTGCCCGAGGAGCCGCCCAGGGTGAAGGCGTACGCGGTCGCGGCGGCTCCGCCCAGCGCGATCACGGCGATGCCGATGCCCAGGCGCCTGCGGTTCTGCGCCCGCCTGCGTACTTTGCGGGTGCTCCGGGACTCCGTCCGGGTCCTCGTAGCCGTGTCGGTACCGGTGTCGGCGTCGGCCATCGCAGTCGTCCCCCCTGATACCCGCAGCCCGGCCGCGTGCGGATGGTTCGTACGAATATAGAACTTGTCGGCACTCCTCCCGTACCCCGAGTCCCTCACGTACGTCGCTTCACAGCCAACCCACAGCCACGCACCGGACAGCTCCGTTCCGCTCTGATCGCAGGTCAGGGCGGGTTGTGGGATTGCCGATCGCCCATGACGGGCAAGTTTGCATAGCCACGGGACGGGCATCGTCCGGCCTCAGGAGAGGGGGCGGTCGTCACCACGGGCGAGGACAAGCGCAACGTACCGCATCGCTCTGCCGTGCACCCCGAGGACGTGCACCCCGAGGACGTGCCCTCCGAAGACGTGCCCGAGCCCCCAACAGCGAGGTGTGAAGGAGGCTGGTCCCCATGACGGTGCGTGCCGTCGAGGTCCCCCGGCTGTGGATGCCCTATCCGCTGCGGGTGAATCCGCACCTGCCCGCCCTGCACGAGGAGAGCGAGTCCTGGGCGCGCGAGATGGGCATGCTGGACGGCTACGGGGGGCCGTCGGCCCGCCGTGCGATATGGACCCGGTCCAAGTTCCACGCCATGACCGTCGACCAGCTGACCGCCTGGACCCTGCCCGACGCCCCGCTCGCCGAGCTCCGCCTCAACCACCGGTTCAACGTCTGGGCCCTGGCCTGGGACGACTACTTCGCTTCCGCCTTCAAGCAGACCGGTGACCTCCCGGGTGCGCGGGCCTTCACCGACCGGCTGCACGCCTTCCTCCGGCCGGAGCTCGGCGCCCGGCTGCCTGAGCCGACGAATGCCGTCGAGCGGGGGATCGCCGACCTGCAACTACGCCTCTTCCCCCCGAGGCTGGCGCACTGGCGGCACGAGTTCAACCGGGCGCTGGCGAGATACGTCGATGCCGGGGTCGAGGAGCTGGCCAACAGCCGCAGCGGCCACGTTCCCCACCTGATCGACTACGCTCCGTTCCGGCGCGAGAGCTTCGCCGCCCATACCGCTCCCTATTCCGTCGAATTGTCCACCGGCGCGCGAATACCCGAGCGGATACTGCACACCCGGACCGTGCGCGGCCTGCTCGACGCCTTCATGGACTTCATGGGCCTGGCGAACGACATCGCCTCCTACGAACGGGAGGTGCACGAGGAACACGACGTCAACAACCTCGTCCTCGTCGTCGGCACCTCCCTGGGCATCGGCCTCCACGAGGCCGTACCCGCCGCCCTCAACCTGGTGAACGCCCGCCTGCGGGACTTCGAGCACTTCCGGCGGATCGACCTGCCCCGGCTCGTCCGGCAGGCCGGGCTGCACCACGACGAGCGGACCGAGCTGGAGACGTGGCTCCGGGGGGCCTGCGGCTTCCTCTCCGGCCTCCACGCCTGGTACACCGGGGCACCCCGCTACGCCTCCGCGGACGGCCCCTACCCGCAGTGACGGCGGCGGGGGCGGCCACGACGGGGGGTGCCGACGGAGCCCCGTCGGCACCCCCGGCCGTGGCGTTCGGTGCGGCCGCCGCTCCTACCGCCCGCCCAGGAGCCGCCTGACGCGCGTCCACCACGAGACACGGGGCCCGGACCGGTGCGCCGCCCCGTGGCCGGGCACCGGCGACGGCGGAGCCGACGGCATCCCGCCGCTCTGCGCGGGGGGAGCCGGAAGCGGGGCCGGTACCTCGTCGGGCTGGGGATGGCGCGGGGCGAAGCTCACCGGCAGTGCCGTCAGGTGCCGGGCCCAGGTGGAGGAACGCCAGGTGAGGCTCTCCTCGGGCACGGCGAGGCGCACGTCGGGCAGCCGGGTGAGCAGGATGTCGATGCCGGTGTCGGCGATGATGCGGCCGATGTCCTGCCCGGGACATTCGTGGGTACCGGCGCTGAAGGACAGGTGCGCACGGTTGTGGTGCACCGGCGCCGACGCGTCCGGGCGGATCGCCTTGTCGACGTTCCCGGCGGCCAGGCCCAGCAGGAGCATGTCCCCCGCCCTGATCTGCTGTCCCCCGAGGACGGTGTCGCCGTTGGCCCAGCGGCCCGGGCACACCATCAGCGGCGGCTCGTCCCAGAGGACCTGCTCCACGGCTTCGGGCAGGGTCATCTGGCCGCCGGCCAGCGAGCCGCGGAACCGCGGGTCGGTGACGACCATCCGCAGGACGTTGGACATGAGGTTGGCCGTCGTCTCGTAGCCCGCGAGCAGGATGAGGCGCAGGTGGTGCTGGACCTCCTCGTCCGTGAGGTTGGCGGGGTGCGCCATCAGCGCGGAGGCGATGTCGTGCCCCGGGCGGGCACGTTTGGCGATGACGAGCTGTGCGAGGGCCTCCAGCACGTAGGCGTTGCTGGCGAGTGACGTCTCGGTGGCCTTGAAGAGGTCACGGGCGGCGTGCACGAGCCTGGGTCCGGACTCGTCCGGCATTCCGAGCAGGTGGGTGAGGGTGAGCATGGGCAGGTGCTCGGTGAACTGGCCCACCAGCTCGGCCTCGCCGCGCTCGCAGAAGGTGTCGATCACCTGGTGGGCGAAGCGGGTGATGTGCCGGCGGACCCCGCGGTGGTCGAACTGGCTGAGGCCGGCCGTGACCGCGCCGCGCAGGCGCTGGTGTTCCTCCCCGTCCGCGCAGACGCAGTCGGGACGCCAGCCGATCATCGGTACGAGCGGGGACGTGGCGGGGTCGATCTCCCCGCTCCGCCAGCCGTGCCAGACGCGGGGGTCGCGGGAGAACTGGGTGGGGCGGCTGGCCACGTCGCGGTTCTCCAGGTACCCGAGGACGAGCCAGGCGCGCACGTCGCCGTCGAGCAGGACGGGCGCTACCGGGCCGTGGGCGGCCCGCAGTTCCTCGTACAGGCCCATGGGGTCCGTCGCGGCGGCGGCGCCGTAGAGGCGGGTGGCTCCGCCGGTGCCCGTGGCGGTGTGGGCCGGGCAGCCCGGGGGCGGGACCGGCCCGGGCTGCGCGGTGGCGTGTTCGGCGGGTGGAACGGTCATGCGGTCTCCTGGGCGGCGGCGAGGGTGCACAGGTAGACCATCAGCGAGAGCAGGGCGTCGCGGCAGGACGCCCGGTCCCGTGCGTCACAGGTGATGATGGGCACGGATTCGCTGAGGGCCAGAGCTGTGCGCAGGTCCGGTACGGGGTACTGCGGGGCTTCCGGGAAGGTGTTGACGGCCACGACGAACGGGACGCGGCGGTCTTCGAGACGGGTGATGACCTCGAAGCAGACTTCGATCCGGCGGGTGTCGACGAGGACCACGGCGCCGAGCGCGCCTTCGAAGATGCCGTTCCACAGGAACCAGAAGCGTTCTTGTCCCGGGGTCCCGAACAGGTACAGGATCAGCTCCTGGTTGATGCTGATCCGCCCGAAGTCCATCGCGACGGTGGTGGTGTTCTTGCCTTCGGCGCCGGGGTTGTGGTCGATCCCGACGCCTGCCTGCGTCATGGTCTCCTCGGTGGTGAGGGGCGGGATCTCGCTCACCGCCCCCACCATGGTCGTCTTGCCGACTCCGAAGCCTCCGACGATCACGACCTTGATTCCCCTGGCGCCGTGGGGCAGGAGCACGTCGGGGTCGCGCGGGCCGGCCTCCAGTGCGTCAGAGCTTGCGTAGTCCATGGATCACCGCCTCCAGCAGGCCGCGTTCGGGGTATGCCTCCACGGGCACGGGTGCGATGGCCTCCAGCCGCTCGTCCTCGACGAGCTTGGACAGCAGCACGGTGACGACGCTGAACGGGAGGCTGAGGTACGCCGACAGCTCGGCCACCGAGAGCGGGTACGTGCACATGGAGAGGATGGCGGCCTGCTCGGGCTGCATCGCCGGCTCGGGCTCGGACCTCGACGCGATGAGGGTGACCAGGTCGAAGGTCTTGGCCGCGGAGCCCGGGCCGCCGGTAATGACGTAGAGCGGAACGGGGGTGCCTTCATCCCATGGGTCCTGGTTCTCTGATGTCACATCGCCTGCCCGACGTCCTCACGAGGCGGGCTCGTCATGTGCTGGCCGATCCTGACCACCAACGTGCGCATGCGGTCGCCCAGGAGTCCGGCGTCCACCTCCTCGTCGGCCAGCACCGCGAGGTAGGCGCCGGGTCCGGCGGCCATCAGGGAGAAGTACCCGCCGTCGGCCTCGATCCCGACCATCCGCGTGGAGCCGTCCCCGTGCGGGAACATCTGCGCGATGGCCCTCGCCAGGCTCTGGATGCCGGAGCAGGCCGCGGCGATCGCGTCGGCGGTGTCGGGCGCCGTGTTCGCCTGTCCGATGGACAGGCCGTCCGACGACAGGACGACCACGTGTCGCACGTACGGGACGCCGCCCACGAGCTCCTTGAGCATCCAGTCCATGTTCGGCAGTGGCTGCATGTTACTCGACCTCATCTGACGGCTCGCTGTGTGGAGTGGAAGGGTCGGCGAGGGATCGCTTCTCGCCGTTGAACGCCTCCCACATCAGACCCGGCTGGCGGGAATTGCCCCGGGAGGCCGGAGCGGCGGGGGGCGTGGGGGTCGCCAGTACGACCGGCTTCGGGACGGGCGACTCCCGTCGTCGTTGCGGCAGTCCGTTGACGGTCTGCCTGACCTCGACGGGGTCCGGGACGACGTTGCGCACCGGCGTCGGGCGGGGCAGGACCGGACCGCCCGCGCGCCTCCTGCGGCCGGGCTCCTGGACCCGCACGACGGGCTGCGGCACCGTGGTGATCAGGCGCCTGGGAACGAGTACGACGGCCCGTACGCCGCCGTAGGCGGAGGTGCGCAGGTCGACCTCGCAGCCGTGCTCGCGCGCCAGCCGGCTGACGACGGGGAGTCCGAGCTGGGTGACCTCGCCGAGGCCCGACAGCTGGATGCCCGACGCCGACTGCGCCATGACGCGTTCGACGTGCTGCCGGACCTCTTCGGTGAGTCCGACCCCGCGGTCCTCGATCTCGATCGCGATGCCGGAGGGCACCTCGCTGGCGGTGACCTCCACCGGGGTGTGCGGCGGCGAGAACGTCGTGGCGTTGTCGAGCAGTTCGGCGAGCAGGTGGATGAGCGGTTCGGCGCCCGGGCCGATCACGGCCACCTCGGCCACCGCCTGCAGCTTCACGCGGGGGTAGTCCACGATGCGTGACATGGCCCCGCGCAGGACGTCGTAGAGCGGGATCGGCTTCGACCACTGGCGTCCGGGGCGGGCGTCGCCCAGGACCGCGATGCTGGCCGCGAGGCGCCCGATCAGCGCGTTGCGGTGGTCGATGTCCTGGAGGCCCCGGGACACGACGACGTCCGTACCGTGGAGGATCTGCATGGCGTGGAGGTCCTTGGCGAGCTGGTGCACGATCGCCTGGACCCGGCGCGCGACCGCCACGAGTGCCCGCTGGGAGGAGTCCCGTGTGTACTCCTCGGCCTCCACGGCCTCCAGGAGCTTTTGCAGTGCTCCCCTGAGCGCTTCCGTGAACTCGTCGTCGAGGTGGTTCCCGAAGCTGACGGCCTGGAGGATGTCCGAGGCGGGATCGCCCTTCTGGAGACGGGCGACGGCCGCGGGGAGCAGCTCTTCGGCGAGCCAGACGGTGGTGGCCCGCTGATCGGCCAGGCGACCGAGCAACGCGGCCTCGCGCCGCGCGTGGTACTCGTACGCCTCGGCATTGGCCTGCGCGTGGCGGGCCGCCTGCGCCGACTGCAACCGGCGCGCCGTCTCGGCCGAGGTGACGGCCGTCAGGACGACCGCGGCCAGTCCGCACCAGGCGACCGTTGTCCATATCTGTGCGGGTGACAGGAGCAACGCTATGGCGGAAGCTCCGGCCAGAACTCCGGGAGGGAGCAGCCATACCCGGGCAACCGCAGTTGGCCGGCGTCTGGAAATTGCACCTGCACGAACCATCAGGGGGTCCCCATACAGTCTGAAATGAGCGGACTGAGGTGATGCGATGCGCCGAAAGGCGCCCCGTCCGCGCGCACCCAGCGTCCATGACTCGCTGTGAGCGCAGCGCAACACTCGGGGAGCATAGTCAGTTCGGGTTCGCCATGTGACCTTGCGTTAAGGACAGCCTGCACCGGTCATTCCGGGCCCATAAAACGACCAGTCGCCGCCCCTAAGATGCAATGAACCGATCAGATTCTGGCGCCTGCTCGTCATGGCCCGTGGCCGTGCCCGGGAGCCGCCCCGGGGCGCGGTTCCAGGGCATCCGGGACCACGGCAGGGCCAGCCGGCTCTGGTCGGACACCTCGTGCGGGGCGAGGTCCGCGATCCGCGCGGCCTCGCGGTGCCGGGCGTAGACGGTGTCGACGTAGCGGTGTCCGGTGTCGGCGGCGATGAAGAGGACCGTCCGCCCGGGGGCGCGGTCGCGTTCGTGGCGGGCGGCGAGGTAGGCGGCTCCGGCCGACAGGCCCGCGAAGACCGCGTGCCGCCGCAGCAGGTCGACGCCGCCGGCCAGCGCGGCGTCGAAGGAGATCCAGTGCAGGGTGTCGTACAGCTCGTGGGAGACGTTCCCGAAGGGGATGGAGCTGCCGATCCCGGCGATGATGATCTCGGGGTCGGGAACGTGTTCCGCGCCGAAGGTGACGCTGCCGTAGGGCTGGACGCCGACGAGTTGGACGTCGGCCGGGCCCTCGGGGTGCGCGGGGCCGCCCCGCAGGTAGCGGGCGAGGGCGCCGGTGGAGGCCCCCGATCCGACGCCGCCGACGACGGTGAGTCCGTCCGCGCCGGTCGCCTCCCTGATCCGGTCGGCGACCGCGCGGTACCCGAGGTAGTGGATGTCGTCGTGGTACTGCCGCATCCAGTGGTACTCGGGGTGTGCGGTGAGGATCTCGTGGACCCGCTCGACGCGCCGCTTCTGGTCGAGTTTGAGGTCGGCGCAGGGCGCCATCTGCTCCAGCGTCGCCCCGAGCACGGCGAGTTGGGTGCGCAGCGTGTGGTCCACCGTCGTGGAGCCGACGATGTGACACCGCATGCCGTGCCGGTGGCAGGCCAGGGCGAGGGCGTACGCGTAGATGCCGCTGGAGCTGTCGAGCAGGGTGTCCCCGCGCCGTACCGCACCGGTCTCCAGCAGGTGGCGGACCGCGGCGAGCGCGGAGACCACCTTCATCGTCTCAAAGCGCAGGCAGACGAGCCGGTCGTCGAGACGTATCAGGTCCGGCCGGCCGACGGCCTCCGCCACGTGCTGGTCCATCGGGGATCTCCTTGGTCGAGGTCGAGGTGGAGGTGGTGAAGGTGCGGGTGGCGGGGATGCCGTGGGAATCCAGGGCGCGCAGACAGCTGCGCACGCGGTACCGCAGGCCCGGCGCCGCCGGGTCGAAGAGCACGCCCGCCACCGAACCGCTGTGCGCGATCTGCACGCCCACCGCTCCGGCCCGGCGGGCGATCGAGGTGAGTGCGTCGAACTCGGGGTGGCCGAGCGCCTGCCGGCCGCGCCACGCGCTGGCGGTGGCGACCTCGCCGAGCAGCGGTACGTCGCCGGTGGCCACGGCCCGCCGCAGCAGCGTGCGCAGCCGCTCGTAGGCCCGCACGTCGTCGTCGGCGGTCTCGGCGGGCGGCCGCACGGGCAGGGACAGGGTGTCCACGGGCGCGCCGCCGCCCAGGGCGCAGCCCACCACGACCAGCGGGGGCAGGGCCGGGCCGAGGACCTCCAGGACCCGGCCCTCCCGCTGGGCGAACAGGGCCGGGCGGGCGTCGAGCATCAGCGGATCGCTGGCCAGCTCCGCCCGCACGGCCAGCCGGGCGATCGTGTCGGGGGCGAGCCGGCGGCCGTAGGAGTCCGCGACCGCGCGCACGGTGGCGATGACGTCGCTGGTGGAGCTGCCCATGCCCAGGCCCACCGGGACGTCACCGGTGAGCCGCAGCTCCCCGCCGCAGGGCGGCTGACCGGTGCGCTCCGCGCAGTGCGCCACCGCGAGCGCGGCGGCCCGCGCGGCTTTCGTCCGGCCGGCCGGCCGGACGGTGAGCGCCCCGGGCTCCGTCCCGGGCCGGCGGAGGAACTCGGCGCTGCTGCCGGGGCCGGCCATGGGGAGGGTGACCAGGCCGGCGCACCGGCGTCCGTCGCCGTCGAGGAAGACGCCCTGGAGGAGCTCGCCGTGGTGGCAGGGCGCGTGGCCGGTGCCGGTGGGGAGGTCACCGGCGGCGGCTGCCGTCGGGCGGCCGGCGGGGATCACGCGCCGCCCGCCGTCCGGTAGCGGTACAGGGTCGTCTCCTCGGCGCTGAACTGGGAGAAGGGGAAGGGTTCCGCGGACAGGGCGGTCACGCCCGAGCCGAGGAAGGCGCGGGCGACGGCGCTGCCGGACTGTGCGTAGACGATCAGCGGGACGTCCCGGCTCCGGCAGCGTTCGAGGATGGTGTCGAACGAGCCGTTGCTCAGGGTCATCCCGGTGGCCACGACGGCTTCGGCGGTCTCCAGTACCTGGTGCATGTCGTCGGTGACGGGGTCGCCCCACTGGGTGGCCTTGAGGTTGAAGTCGCAGGGCAGGGGTTCGCCGCCGCGTCGGCGGATCGCCGCGACGAGCGGGTTGACGACGCCGATGAGGCCGACCTTCGCGCCCTCCTCGATGTCCAGGAGGCCGGCGATGGCGGCGTCGCGGGCCTTGGCCCGTACTTCCGGGGTCCCGGCGGGCAGGGTGACGGGTTCGGCGTCGCCCGCCTCGCCGGCCAGGCGGTGGGGGCGGGTCTCGCTGAGGTAGGCGTCGAGGGCGGCGATCCGCAGCGGCCGGGGGGCCTCGCGGAGCAGGACGTCGAGCGGGGTGCCGGAGGAGTCGCGGCAGACGGAGGGGTCGGTCTCGCCGGCTTCGAAGGCGCAGCCGCCGAAGGAGCCGCCGAGGCGGACCAGGACGTACTGGTTGAGGTAGGTGGTGTCGCCGCCGGCCAGGCGGGTGCCGTGGTGGATCCAGAACACGCTGGTCGCGACGAGCGTGGAGGGGAGCGGGCCGTGTTCGCCCGCGAGGACGGCTTCGAGGAGGCCGTCGACGGTCCGGGCGGGGGCGGGATGTGTGCGGGTCATGGCGTTCCTCTTCACGGAGCGGGTCGGGGTGCGGGGAGCGGGGGGCCGAGCGGCCCGCGGTAGGTGACCGCGGGGTGTCCGAGGGCGTCGGTGGTGAGTTCGGCGTCCACCTCGAAGACCTCGGCGAGGCGTTCGGCCGTCAGGACGGCGGCGGGGGTGCCGGAGGCGATGAGGCGGCCGTGGTGCAGGAGCAGCAGCCGGTCGCAGTACCGGGCGGCGAGCGACAGGTCGTGCAGCGCGACCAGGACGGTCTGTCCGGTGGCGGTCAGCAGCTCCATCAGCTCCAGCTGGTGTCTGACGTCGAGGTGGTTGGTGGGTTCGTCGAGGAGGAGCCCGTACGGTTGTTGGGCCAGGGCGCGGGCGATGTGGGCACGCTGCCGTTCGCCGCCCGAGAGCGCCTTCCAGGAGCGGCCGGCGAGCGCGGTGAGTCCGACGCGTTCCAGTGCGGCGGTGATCACCGCCCGGTCGGTGGCGTCGGCTCCGCGCCAGCGGTCGCGGAACGGGGTCCGCCCCAGGCCCACGACTTCGGCGACGCGCAGATCGCTGTCGGGGCCCGAGTCCTGTTCGACGAAGGCGACGTGGCGGGCGATGCGGCGCGCGCTCCAGTGACGTACGGACTCGCCGTCGTACCGGACCGTGCCCGAGTCGGGTGGCCGCAGCCCGGCCAGGCAGCGCAGGAGCGAGGACTTGCCCGAGCCGTTGGGGCCGAGCAGTCCGACGGTCTCGCCGGGGGCGATGTCCGCGCTGACCGCGCGTACGACCGGCGTGCCCGCGACCGACCAGCTCAGTTCTTCCGCGGTGATCCTCACAGCTCACCCCTCCTGCGCAGGACGAGGAGGAAGAGCGGTACGCCGAGCAGGGCGGTGATCACGCCGACGGGTACCTCGCGGGGGGCGAAGGCGATCCTGGCCAGCGCGTCCGTCCACACCAGGAACACCGCGCCCGCGAGCGCCGCGTGGGGCAGCAGCACGCGGTGCAGCGGCCCGACGAGGAACCTCACGCCGTGGGGGACGATCAGCCCGACGAAGCCGATGGCCCCGACGGTGGCCACCGCCACCGCGGTCAGCGCGGCCGTGACCACCAGCAGCAGGGTCCTGGTGTGCCGTACGCCGATCCCCAGCGACGCGGCGGTGTCGGTGCCGAAGGCGAGCCCGTCGAGGGCGTTCGAGCAGAGCCACGCCGCCGCCAGCCCCAGCGGGGTGACGACCGCGCAGACGACGACGGTGTCCCAGCGGGCCGGTGCCATCGAGCCCAGCAGCCAGTGGGTGACGGCCCGCGTGGTGTCGGCGTCCGCGGAGGCCATCAGGACGAGCGAGGTCAGCGCGGTGAACAGCTGGCCGACGACGACACCGGTGAGGACGATGCGGACCGAGTCCAGCCCGGTGCGCCGCAGGAGCAGCAGGAGGAGTCCGAAGGAGAGCAGCGCGCCGGCGAGCGCGCCGCCGGTGACGCCGAGGGTGCTCGCGCCGACCCCGAGGACGACGACGGTGACGGCTCCCGCCGACGCGCCCGAGGAGACTCCGAGCAGGTAGGGGTCGGCCAGGGCGTTGCGGGTGACCGCCTGGAGCACGGTGCCGCACACGGCGAGCGAGGCGCCGACGAGGGCGGCCATCAGGACGCGCGGCAGCCGCAGGTCCCAGATGAGGGAGTCCAGCAGGGGCGGCAACGGCGCCACGTCCAGGCCGAGATGGGTACCGAGGACGCGGGCGAGCCCGCTCCAGCCCACATCGGCGGTGCCGATGCGCGCGGCGGCCGCCACCGAGCCCGCCAGGGCCGCCGCGGCGAGGAGGAAGAGGGCCGTCCGGGCTGCCGCGGACCGGCCGGGGCGCCCGTCCGTACGGGCGGATCCGGCGGGCACGGGCCGGGGGGAGTCCCCCGCGGCCGTGCGCCCGCGGGCCGTCGGGAGCAGGAGGTCCGCCGGTCCCCTCCGGGTGGGCGGGTCAGCGGACATGCCCGAGGTCCTTCATGCCGTCGGCCAGCAGACCCAGGGCGTGTACGGAGCGGACCGAGGGGTCCAGCTCGATGCCGGGCACTTCGAGGATCTTGTTGTCGCGGACCGCGGCCAGCTTCGAGATCACCGGGTGACCGGTCATCGTGGCGCGCTTCTCGGCGGCGCTGTCGCCGGGGCGGCCGCGCTCCGACAGGTCGCCGATGACGATGAAGTCGGGGTCGCGTTCGGCGACTTCCTCCCAGGAGACCTCCGGCCAGTCCTCCTCGACGTCGTCGAAGGCGTTCTTCGCGCCGACGATCCGGCTCATCTCGCTGGGCAGGCCGGTCCGGCCGGCGACGTAGGGCATGCCGTTGAAGACGGAGTAGAGGTAGACCACGGTCGGCTGGTCCGCGCCCCGGGGAACCTTCGCGGCGTTCTCCCCGGCCCTGGCGACCGCGGCGCGCTGGTCGGCGGCCAGCCTGCCGGCCCGCTCCTCGGCGCCGAAGACCTTGCCGAGGTTCTCGTAGTCGGAGAAGAGGAGCTCGAAGGGGGTCGTGCCGGGCGGGTTCTGCTGCGGGCAGTCCACTGCGCTGACGAAGGTGGGGACCTTGAGGGTGTCCAGCTCCTCGCGGGTGCCGGCCCGGTCCTTGGCGAAGAGGTCCGTGGATCCGGCGACGACGAAGTCGGGTGTGGCGGTGCGCAGCTGTTCACCGGTGGCGATCTTGGGGGCGATGACCGGGATCTTGGCGTACGCGGCCTCGTACGGGGCGGGGACCTTGGTCTTGAGGTTGGCGGTTCCCGCCATCCGGTCCTGGAGCCCGAGTTCGAGGAGGGTCTCGGTCGAGGTCTGGTCCAGGGTGACGGTCCGCTCGGGCGGTCCGGCGAAGGAGAGCCGCCGGCCGCAGCTGGTGACGGAGGCCGCCTCGGCAGAGGCGCGGGCGGCGGGTGCGGAGTCCGGGCCGGGGCCTTCGCCGGAGGCGGCGGCGGAGCAGCCCGCGGTGGCGAGGGCGACGGTCAGGGCGATGCCGAGGCGGACGGGGTGGCGCATGGGGTTCTCCGGTCTGTGGGCGTGGGCGTTGTCGTGCACCGGGCAGGAGTGCAGCGATTCGAAGGGTACTGTAACGGTAATCATTTTCATTAACGACCCCCGGGGTGTCCGCCGCCGCACCGCACCCCGTCTCCGAGGAGCAGCCACACCGTGACCACCACACCCGCACCGATACCGGCCAAGTCCGGTACACCACAGCCCCGTTCGGTCCTCCGCGACCCCTCGTTCCTGCGCCTGTGGGCCGGCACCACCGCCTCCGGTCTCGCGACCTGGGCCCTGCCCTTCGTCCTCGGGCTCGCCGTACTGCACCGCGACCTCGGCGCCGCCGGACTCGGCCTGGTCCTCGCCGCCCGCACCGCCGGCTTCCTCGCCGCCGTCTCCGTCGGCGGCGTGCTGGCCGACCGGCACTCCCGCCGCGCGGTCGTCCTCTGGTCGGCCCTCGCGGCGGCGGTCGCCGCGCCCCTCCTCGCCGCCGGACTCGGCCGCTCACTGGTCCTGATGACGGCCGCCGCCGCGCTCGCGGGCGCCGGACAGGGGGCCTGCCGCCCGGCGTTCCAGGCGCTCACCGCCGAAACCGTCGAGCCCGGGCGCCGTCAGCAGGCCAACGCCGCCCTGACCCTGGCGGTACGCGGCTCCACGCTCGCCGGCCCCGCCCTGACCGCGCTGCTCGCGGCCTTCCTCGACATCCGGACGCTGCTGCTCGGCATCGGCGTGCTCTGGCTGGTCGCCGCGCTCGTCCCCGGCAAGGGGGCCGCCACCGCGGCGGACCCGGCCGCCGGGCCCGCGCCGCGCGCCGGATTCCGCGCCGAGTTCCTGGAGGGGGTGCGCGAGGCGCGCCGCCACCCCTGGTTCCTCGCCGGGCTCGGGGCCCTCGTCGCGGTCATCGGCCTCGGGTACTCCGCCACCAGCGTCGCGCTGCCCCTGATCAGCCGGGACCGCTACGGCACCGAGTGGGTGCTGGCCGCCGCCATGACCGCCTACACGGTGGGCGCGCTGGGCGGGGCCCTGATCATCGCCCGCCTGCGCCCGCGTTCCCAGGGCTGGGCCGCCTTCGCCGGTCTGGCCGCGTACGGTTTCGCACCGTTGAGCCTCGTGCTGCCCGTGCACCCCGTCGTGGTCGTCGCCGCGTACGCGGTGGCGGGGATCGGCATCGAGCTGTTCAACGTGCCCTGGTTCACGGCGACACAGCGGGAGGCCGCCCCGGACAAACTCGCCCGCGTCTCCTCGCTGGACTTCCTGGTGTCCTACGGTCTGGCGCCGGTCGGCCTGGCCCTGATCGCCCCGGCCATCGACGCGTTCGGGGTCACCGCCGTACTCGCCGTGTGCGCCGCCGCCTGCTTCCTCGTACCGGCCGCCGCGGCGCTCGTGCCCACCGCCCGCCACTTCGCGCGGGCGGCCCCGGCGCCGACGGACTGACCGCGGCGGCCGCCGCGCCACGGGCGGGTGGCCCCGTGCCGGGGCCGCCCGCCCGCCGGGGTCAGGCGCCCCAGCGCAGAGCGATGGTGTCGCCCACGTTGATGACCTTCTCGCGCAGGGCGCCGGCGAAGGCCGAGCCGTCGACGCTGACCTTCCAGGTGTTCGCGCCGCTGTTGGCCTTGCCGTTGACGGCGGTGATCGTGCCGGTGCCCGACGAGGGCGTCACGCCCGTGACGCAGCCCGACGGGGTGGCGGCGCTGGTGGCGGCGGCCAGGACGTCGCCGAGGGTGGTGGTCGTCCCGGTCGGCGTGAACGCCACCGAGCACACCTTGAGGTTGCCGGCGCCGTCGTCGACGGTCAGCGCCAGCTTGGTGGCGGTGCCCGCGGTGAACGTCGACTGGGCGACCCACTGCGGGGCGCCGGGGGTGACCGGGACCGGCGGGGCGGCGGTGAAGCCGCCGCCGACGACGCCGCGCAGCGCGTCGATGGAGGCGTAGGCGGTCGGGCCGGTGTCGGACGGCTTGTACTTGAAGCCGCCCGCCGGGTTGTACTGGTTGGCGATCAGGAAGTCGATCGGGGTCTTGCCGTTGGCGGTGAGGAAGTCCCCGGTCTGCGGGTTGATGCCGCAGGCGTTGAGGCCGGCGACGCCCCAGCCGTTGGAGCTGGTGTTGACGCCGTAAAGGGAGTTGAAGGCACCGGAGTTGGCGACGAGCTTGCTCTTCAGGAAGTTCTTGGCCTGGACGACGTCGGCGTCGGTGTTCGGGACGCCGGAGACGCAGAGCGCGGCCATCGCGGCGCCGGTCATGTCGACGTCGCTCGCGGAGTTCAGGACGGTGGGGTTGCCCTCGGCCTTGTTGTAGGTCCAGCCGCCGTCCACGTGCTGGTTGGCGCGGATGCGCGTGACCATCGAGTCGGTCAGGGCCTGCGGGACGCGGGCGCCGCCGGCCTGCGTCTTGGCTCCGCCGAGCGAAAGGGCCGCGAAAACGGTGCCGTTGAAGTTCCCGGACGGACCGAAGTAGCCCGCCTCGGCCGTCTGCCAGTAGGAGTAGACGTGCGCCACGAGGTTGCGGGAGGCCGAGACGCGGGCCGGGTCGATGCCGGCGGCGTACGCGTTCAGGGCGGCGCGCTCGTAGTCGGTGACCACCGGTGCGCCGGAGGGCCAGCCCGCCGTGGACAGCAGGTTGCGGTAGACGGTCCGGGCGTTCTTCGTCGTGTCCCCGCCCGGCGCCACGTCGACGACGGCCGTACCGGCCGCGGCGAAGGCGGTGAACGCCCACTCGTTGGACAGTCCGGAGCCGGCATATGAACCGTCCGCCGCCTGGAGCGACTTGAGGTAGGCGACACCGTTCGTCTTGGACGTGGAGATCTGCGCGGGCGACGAGGTCGCGGACGCGGGCAGCGCGGTGAGGGCGAAGGCGCCGAGCGCGGCGGGCACCGCCAGCGCGAGGCGGCGGGAGGTACGGGGACGGGACATGGCCTGCTCCTGGAAATCGGCGGACGCCGGTCCCTCCCCGCTCACGCCGCGCGTCACCGCGCACGGAGCTCGGGGCACGGCAGGGCAAGGCCGGGGAACCGCCGTCCGGAACGCGTGGTACGGCTTCCTGTGGTGCATCGCCGTATGGGCATTCGGGCTCGGAAACGGCCCCCGCCGTTCCACACCGCTGCGCGTCAGCTCCGGCATCGCACCGGATTCCCCCATGTGGCAGCCCAGGACGCTACCCGAGCGGTCAGGGGACCGCCAGCCTCCGCTTCCGGGGGCGGACCGCGGCGGTCCAGGATCGGTCGGCTGAGACTCATGCCACCTTGACGCGTCGTCGGGATCCGTGTTGCACTCCGGCTGATAACTGCTCAGCACCAGGGGAAGCCGGTCGAATTCCGGCGCTGACCCGCAACCGTAGGCCCGGTACGTCCGGGCGAGCCGGATTGCCTGGGGCCGGGTCACAGTACGAAGAACGCCGTCGCGGATTGCGGTGTGGTCGTCGCAGCCTCCCCATGGCCCGAGAGCCGTGCGGGGGTTCCTCGCCACGTGCGCAGCCGCCCGGCAGAGACGAGGGGCCGCGGTGGGGACCGAACAGCAGGCGAAACGGCAGTCGGGAACGAGACGGCGGTTCTTCTCCCTCGTGACCGCGGCCTTCCTGACGCTCGGGTCGGGAGTGGCCTTCGTCACGGTTCCCTCGTCCGCGAACGCAGATCCGCTCGACCAGTGCACCGCGGCCAACGGCGCAGTCGTCGCAGTGGACTTCGGCCCCTTCGGCGGCAAGGTCGAGCGCGGCTGCGACACCACCCCGACGACCGGGTACGAGCTCCTGCACACGGGGGGCTTCACCACCAAGGGCACCGTCCACGACGGTGACGGGTTCATCTGCCGGATAGGCACCGGCTCCTTCAACACCGGTACGGAGTACCCCACTCCGGACAAGGAGGACTGCGTCCTCACCCCGCAGGCCACCGCCTACTGGTCGTACTGGATCGCCTCGCCCGGTCAGAAGAGCTGGACCTACAGCCCCCTCGGCGCCATGTCGCGCACCCCGAAGCCCGGTGACGTCGACGCCTGGGTGTTCGGCGGCACGGACATCGGCGGCACCTCGGGCAAACCCTCCTTCTCCCCCGACGACGTGCGCGCCGGAGGCGGTTCCCCCTCGCCGGACCCGACCGGTCCGACCGGACCTCCGACGGTGCCCCCGGGCGGGGTCGACGTGGCCGCCGCCACCCGCTGGCTCACCGGGAAGCTGACGGACGGGGAGCGCGTCGTCGACGAGGGCTCCACCACCCCGAACCACTTCCTCACCACCGAGGTCGTGTACGCGCTGGCCGCCGCCGACAGGAAGAACCCGGCGGCCCGGAAGGCGGCCGACTTCCTCGCCACGCCCGCGGAGACGGACGCGTACGCCTACCCGGCGGGCAAGGACGGGATCCCCGACGCCACCGCCGCCGCCCGGCTGGCACTCGTCGCCGAGGCCACGGGGAAGGACCCCCGCGCCTTCGGCGGGCACGACCTGCTCGGGGACCTGGTCAAGTACGTCTGCCCCAGGGACATCGGTGACGGGGACACCGTCGAAGGCTGCCTCACCAAGGGTGACTTCCGCACGACGGGCCAGTCCGATGCCCAGGCGATGGCCGTGATCGCCCTGCTGAACGGCGGCGTGACGCCCCCCGCCGACGCCGTGAACCGGCTGACCGGCCTCCAGTGCGAGGACGGCGGCTTCACCGGCATCCTCATCCGCTCCGGCGGCTGGTGCGACAGCGACGCCGCCTCCACCGGCCTGATCACCCTGGCCCTCAAGCGGGCCGGCGGCCACGACGCCGCCGTCGAGAAGGCCCGCGCCTACCTCAAGAAGTCCCAGCTGGCGACCGGCTCCTGGCCCTCCGCCGCGTACATGACCACGGGCAGCCCGAACTCCACCGGCTGGGCCGCGCAGGCCCTGCGGGCGCTCGGCGACACCGGCCACGCGGACGCCGGCACCTCCTGGCTGTCCCGGCACCAGTTCCCCGAGGGCGGCTTCGGCTTCGAGGAGGACGACACCGAATCGCGCGTGTTCGGCACCACCCCCGTCGTCGTGGCGGGGGCGAAGAGCGACCTGGTCGCGCTGACCACCGGCAAGACCGACCCGACGCCGACACCCACGCCTACCCCCACGCCGACGCCGACCCCGACGCCGACCCCGACCCCGACCCCGACGCCGACGCCGACGCCGACGCCGACCGAACCCAAGCCCACGCCCACGCCCACCGGCCCCACCCCGCCGGTCCCGCCGGGTGAGGGACCGGACGTCAAGAAGGGCGTGACGTACCTCACCGGCCCCGCACGCCTGATCCAGGGCCGCTTCTACGAGAGCGAGCCGGGCGGGCGCCGTGCCGACTACGGCATGACCATCGACGGCGCCTACGCCCTCGCGGCCACCGGCGGGGACGACGCGACGCTGCGCAACATCGTCGACTTCCTCGACAAGGGCGGCCGGGACGGCCAGAACCGGGGCATCCACGACTGGACCCTCATCGGCACGAAGTACGCGAGCGGCGGCTCGATCGGCAAGGTGGCCGTGCTCGCCGAGGCCGTGGGCCGCGATCCCCGGAACTTCGGCGGCCAGGACCTGATCGCCTCGCTCTCCAAGATCACCTGCCAGGCCAAGACCTCGACTCGCCAGGAGTGCGCGGCGAAGGGCAACTACGCGTACGCCACCTCCGTCTTCAAGCAGTCGCTCGGCATCATGGCGCAGATCCGCGCCGGTGAGACGGCGGCCGCGGCCGAGCCGATGGCCTACCTCAAGAGCCTCCAGGACCCCTCCGGCGGCTGGGTCAGCCTGATCGGCGAACCCAGCGCCACCGAGGTCGACTCGACCGCCATGGCCGCCATGACCGTGGACCTGTTGCCCGACGCCGACTCGCAGCGGGCCGTGGACAAGGCACTGGCCTGGCTCGCGGCGCAGCAGAAGGAGGACGGCGGTTTCAAGGGTGCGTCCGGGAACTCCGTCAACTCCGCCGCCCTCGCGATCCAGGGTCTCTCGCTGGACGCGCGGAAGTACGGGGCCGAGATCTCCAAGGCCCGCGCGTTCCTCGCGAGCCAGCAGAACACCGACGGCGGCTTCAACGTCGCCAAGGACAGCCAGCCCGGTTCCGACGTCCGCGCCTCCACCCAGGCCATCAGCGGCACCACCGGCATCTCCTTCGGCACCCTGACCCGCAGTCTCGACGGCACCACCCCCGAGCCCGTCCCCAGCACCACGGGCGGCACGACCGGCGGAACGACCGGCGGCACTGGCGGAACCACTGGTGGCACTGGCGGAACCACGGGCGGCACCACCGGTGGCACCGGCGGCACTACGGGAAGCACCACCGGCGGCACTGGCGGAACCACAGGAAGCACGGCCGGCTCGTCCTCCGGTTCTTCCTCCGGTCCCGTGATCGTGACCCCGGGCGAGGAGACCGCCGGGACGGGCTCGACCGGCGGGACGAACACCTCCGGAGGGACGAACACCTCGGGCGGAACCAGCATCTCGGGCGGAACGAACACCTCCGGCGGAACAGGTACCTCCGGCGGAACGGCCGGCGGCTCGGGCTCGGGCTCGGGCTCCGCCCCGGCCCCCGCCCCGGGCGGCGTCCTCGCCTCCACCGGCGCCCAGGTCGGCGGCCTCGCCGCCGCGGCCGTGGTCCTGGTCCTCGGGGGCTGGGGCGTCACCCGCGCCGCGAAGCGCCGCAGCGGAACCACCGGAGGCCGCGCGTGAACGGCAACCGCGTACTGCCGCGCGCCCTGGCCCGTGCGGCCGCCGCGCTCGGGCTGACGGTGGCGGCCCTCGCCGCCACCGCGGCCCCGGCCGGGGCGGCCCCGCAGCCGATGGGCCAGTGCACCACCTCCTCCGGCGTCGTCCTCGCCGTGGACTTCAGCCACTGGGGCGGCCCCGTCTACCGCTCGTGCGGTACGACGCCCACCACCGGCTACGAACTCCTCAACCAGGGCGGCTGGGCCACCACCGGCACCGGCCACGACGGCCCCGCGTTCATCTGCCGCATCGGCTACAGCGGCCACCAGGGCGGCCGGCAGTACCCGACCCCGCAGCAGGACGACTGCGTCCTGACCCCGCCCGCCTCCGCCTACTGGTCGTACTGGCACGCGAACCCCGGCCAGAACACCTGGGAGTACAGCCAGCTCGGCGCCATGCTCTACAAGCCGAAGCCCGGCAGCGTCGACCTGTGGGTCTTCGGCGGCACGAACATCGAGGGCACCGAGGGGCGTCCGAGGGTGACGCCCGACCAGCTGCGCGCCAAGAACGCCCAGCCGGCCGGCGGCAGCCGGCCGGTGCCGAAGGACACCCGCACGGCGGCACCCCTGCCCCCGGACGTCAACACGGGCCCCAGGCCGGAGAACCCGCCGCCGGCCGATCCGCCGGCCGCCCGGACGGTTCCGTCCCCGACCCCGACACCGGCCCCGCCGACCGCGGAGAGCCCTTCGCCGACGGCCTCCGAGAGCGCCCCGCCCCCGCCCACCGCGACCGGCACGCCCTCGCCGTCGCCGACCCCCTCGGCTCCGGCAGCGGCCGCCGCGCCCGCCCCCGGTCCCCAGGTCGTCGACGCGGCGCCCGCCGCCGACGCGGAGCACGACGCCGGCTCGTACCTGCCCGCCGTCGCCACGGGAGCGCTGGTGCTGCTGATCGGCGCCGCCGCCGTGTACGCGGCCAAGCGCCGCCGTCGTACGGAGTAGCCGCGTGTCACGCACCACCACGGCCGCGGCCAAGCCGCCCGTATCCGGCCCCGCGCCGGACGCGGGCGGCCGCCGTCTGCCCCGCACCCTGCACCCGGTCGCCTGGTGGATCTGGGCGCTCGCCCTCGCCACCGCCGTCAGCCGCACCAACAACCCGCTGCTGCTCTTCCTCGTCCTCGCGGTCCTCGGCTACGTCATCACCATGCGCCGCACCGAAGCCCCCTGGGCCCGCGGCTTCAAGTACTACCTCTACCTCGCCCTCACCGTCGTCGCGATCCGGGTGCTCTTCCGTGCCGTCTTCGCCACCGGCATCACCCCGCGCGACCACTTCCTGTTCTCGCTCCCCCACATCCCCACCCCCGACTGGTACGCCGGGATCCAGCTCGGCGGCCCCGTCTCCCTGGAGGCGCTGCTCTCCGCCGCGACCGACGGGCTGCGCCTGGCCTGCATGCTGTGCTGCATCGGCGCCGCCAACACCCTCGCCAACCCCAAACGGGCCCTGCGGATCCTGCCCGGAGCCCTCTACGAGCTGGGCGTCGCCGTCACCGTGTCCATCAGCGTCGCGCCCCAACTGGTGCAGAGCGTCCAGCGCGTGCACCGCGCCAAGCGGCTGCGGGCCGGCCGCTCCAAGGGCCTCCGGGCCCTGCGCGGGATCGTCGTCCCCGTACTCGAAGACGCCCTGGAGCGCTCGCTGCGCCTGGCCGCCGCCATGGACTCCCGCGGCTACGGCCGCGCCGGCACGGCCACCCGCCGCTCCCGCCGCGCCACCGGCGCCCTCATGCTGCTCGGCATGTGCGGACTGTGCGCCGGGGCGTACGGCCTCCTCGACGCCACCGCCCCCAAGCTGCTCGGCCTGCCCGCCATGGGCGCGGGCGCGCTGCTGTGCTTCGCCGGCCTGCGCCTGGGCGGGCGCCGCGTCACCCGGACCACGTACCGCCCCGATCCCTGGCGCTTCGCCGAATGGGCCGTCGCCGGATGCGGGGTCCTCTCCGCCGTCCTGCTGTTCACGAACGTCGGCTTCAACGCCGCCGAGCTCAACCCCTCCATCTATCCGCTCAGTTGGCCCACCCTGCCGCTCGTACCCGCGGCCGCGGTCCTCCTCGCGGGCACCGCCGGGTTCCTGGCACCGCCCCCGAGCCCGCCCGCCCGGGCGGCCGTACCCGCACAGCGCACCGAGGAACCCAAGTGATCACCTTCGACCAGGTCACCGTCCAGTACGAGGACACGGCCGGACCCGTTCTCCGCGACGTGGACCTGACCGTCGAGGAGGGCGAGCTGTGCCTCGTCGTCGGCCACACCGGCGTCGGCAAGTCCACCCTGCTCGGCGCCGTCAACGGCCTCGTCCCGCACTTCACCGGCGGCACCCTGTCCGGCCGCGTCCTCGTCGACGGACGTGACACCGCCCGGCACCCGCCCCGTGAACTCGCCGACGTCGTCGGGGTCGTGGGCCAGGACCCGCTCGACGGCTTCGTCACCGACACCGTCGAGGAGGAACTCGCGTACGCGATGGAGCAGTTGGCGGTGCCGCCGGCCACGATGCGCAAGCGCGTCGAGGAGACCCTCGATCTGCTCGGGCTGGCCGACCTGCGCCACCGCGCCCTGCACGAGCTCTCCGGTGGCCAGCAGCAGCGGGTGGCCATCGGCTCCGTGCTGACCGCCCATCCGCGCGTCCTGGTCCTGGACGAGCCGACCTCGGCGCTGGACCCCACCGCGGCCGAGGAGGTCCTGGCCGCCGTCACCCGCCTCGTCCACGACCTGGGCGTGACCGTCCTGCTCGCCGAGCACCGGCTGGAGCGAGTGGTCCAGTACGCCGACCGCGTCATCCACCTGCCGGGGGACGGCCTCGTCGTCTCCGGGGCACCCGCCGAGATCTTCCGTACGTCCTCCATCGCGCCGCCCGTCGTGGAACTCGGCCGGACCGCGGGCTGGTCCCCGCTGCCGCTGTCCGTCCGCGACGCCCGACGCGCCGCCGCCCCGCTGCGCACCCGGCTGACCGACCGCACGCCCCCGCCGGTCCGGCCCGCGCCCCCGGCCGGCCGGCCGGTGCTCCTCACGGCTCGCGGCGTCACCGTGGCGTACCACGGCGTACCGGCGGTGCGGGAGGTCGGCCTGACCCTGCACGGCGGCGAGATCACCGCGCTCATGGGCCGCAACGGATCGGGGAAGTCCTCCCTCCTGTGGGCCCTCCAGGGCTCGGGGCCGCGCAAGGCGGGCTCCGTGGCCGTCGGAGGTCCCGCCGGTTCCACGCCGCGGGATCCGCAGAAGCTGTCCGCGGCAGCGGCCCGCGGCCTGGTCGGCCTGGTCCCGCAGACCCCCACCGACCTCCTCTACCTGGAGTCCGTCGAGCAGGAGCTCGACCAGGCCGACACCGAGTCCGGCGTGACGTCGGCGGCCACCGCGTCGGCCCGGAGCATCCTGGACCGGCTGGCGCCGGGCATCCCCGGCGCCACCCACCCCCGCGACCTCTCCGAGGGCCAGAAGCTCGCCCTGGTCCTCGCGATCCAGCTCGCGGCGGCCCCGCGCGTCCTGCTCCTCGACGAACCCACCCGCGGACTCGACTACCGCGCCAAGAGCGAGCTCATCCGGATCGTGGACGGCCTCGCCGCCGAAGGGCGGGCGGTCGTGATCTCCACCCATGACGTGGAATTCGTGGCGCGGGCCGCGGACCGGGTCGTCGTGATGGCCGAGGGGGAGGTCGTCGCCGACGGCCCCACCAGCGAGGTCATCGTCGCCTCCCCCGTCTTCGCCCCCCAGACGGCCAAGATCCTCGCCCCCCTCCCCTACCTCACGGTCGCCCAGGTGGCGGCGGCCCTTCCCGCCGACGAGACGGACCCGGCCTCATGACCGCACGCGCCGCCGCCATCCGGATCAACGCGCGGGCCGGGATCGTCATCGCCATGGCCGCGTTCCTCGGGGTCGTCGCGTTCTTCTGGCCGTTCCTCGTCGCTCCGGGCAAGTTCGGCTCCCACTACGCCCCGCCCCTGATCTTCGGCGTGCTGCTGGTCATCGTGCTGTGCGTGGTCATCTCGGAGATCGCCGAGGGCGGCATCAACTCCAAGGCCCTGGCGATGCTGGGCGTCCTGTCGGCCGTCAACGCGGCCGTCCGCCCGCTCGGCGCGGGCACGGCCGGCATCGAGACGGTGTTCTTCATCCTGGTGCTCGCCGGGCGCGTGTACGGCCCCGGTTTCGGCTTCACCCTCGGCTGCACGTCCCTGTTCGCCTCCGCCCTGATCACGGGCGGGGTGGGGCCCTGGATGCCATACCAGATGTTCGGCTGCGCCTTCGTCGGCATGCTCGCCGGCTTCCTCCCCCGGGCCACGGGCCGCAAGGAGGTCGCGATGCTCGCGGTCTACGGATCGATGTCCGGGTATCTCTTCGGGTTCCTCCTGAACCTCTCCTTCTGGCCGTTCTCCCTCGACCCCAACAGCTCCGTCGCCTACCTGCCGGGCCTGCCCTTCACCGAGCAGTTCCAGCGGTACCTCGCCTTCGACCTGGCCACCTCCCTCGGCTGGGACACCGGCCGGGCCGTCACCAACTTCGTCTGCGTCTGCCTGGCCGGCCCCGCCGTGCTGACCGTGTTCCGCCGCGCCGCCCGCAAGGCCCGCTTCCAGGCACCGGTCCGCTTCGAACCCCCTGACCGGGGATCCCGGCCGGGGGGTTACAGTGGTGGGAGCGAAGGGGAGTAGTCCTGCGATACCGCTGGTCGACACACTGGATGTCCTTGGGCATCCCGGCCACCGGGCCCTGCATTCTGGGCGGACGAGACCTTCGGCTACGGCATGACCAGGCCCACATGACCATGTGGGCTGCTTCGTTGTGCCGGGCCGAGTGGTTCTTCCCATCGCCCAGCACGGGTGCCGACGGAGCCTGAGGCCCGGCCCCAGCAGAAAGACCCCGGAATGTCCCTCGACCCTGTGGCGATCCTCACCGCCTTCGGGCTGATCTTCCTCGCCGAACTGCCTGACAAGACCATGTTCGCCTCATTGGCCATGGGCACCCGTATGCGGCCCCTGTACGTGTGGTTCGGCACCTCGACCGCCTTCATCGTGCACGTCGCCATCGCCGTGAGCGCCGGCAGCCTGCTCTCCCTGCTGCCCGACATGGCCGTCAAGCTGGTCTCCGCCGCCCTGTTCGCCTTCGGTGCGTTCGTGCTGCTCCGCAGCGGGGACGACGACGAGGAAGACGGCGCCGGCAAGATCGTGACCGGTTTCTGGCCCGTCTACACCACCGCGTTCACGGCCGTCTTCATCAGCGAGTGGGGCGACCTGACCCAGATCACCACCGCCAACCTGGCCGCCGCCAACGGCTGGCTCCCCACCGCGATCGGTTCGGCCCTCGCCCTGATGTCCGTCTCCGCACTCGCCCTCGTGGCAGGGCAGTTCATCGCGAAGAAGGTGCCGCTGAAGACCGTCCAGCGCATCGGTGCGCTCTGCATGGCCGCTCTCGCCGTCTGGACCCTCGTCGAGGCCTTCACCGGCTGACCCGGTGGCCCGCCTCCGCCCCCGGAGTCGGGCCAGGAGCCGGTCCCCCGCTCCGCAAGTGGGCGGCACCGGGGGTGCGTTCGCGTCGTGGTCCGCACGTTCGGCGTCGCCCGGCGGCGGACCGGACCGGAGGGGGCCGGGCACCGGGTGGTCACGGGTAGGCTGTCGGCACAGCTGGTTCGCCCCTGCCACCAGGCGGGACGCGTCGTAAGAGGGAACCCGGTGGGAATCCGGGACTGCCCCGCAGCGGTGAGTGGGAACGACCGCCGTCATTGAGCACTGGGCCCGAACGGGTCCGGGAAGCGACGGCCAGTAGGTGTCGCCCTAGTGGGCGGCGCGCCCGCGAGTCCGAAGACCTGCCCGCTGGCCGTACGGCGATGCGCCGTGCGGTGGTCCCGAGGGCACCCCCGGGGCCTTCTGGCGCGACTCGCGAAGGAGAGTTGACGTGGCTGACCGGACCACCACCGTGAGGTGCGTTTCCAGGACCCCGGACGAGTACCGGGGCGCCTCGGGGCCCGTGACGGGTGCGGCCACCGCCCCGTCGGCGTTCGCCGCCCCGGAGCCGACCACCCCGTAGCCCCGGAGCCGAGCCCCTGCCGGCTTCCGTCGGGCACCCCCCGTCGCGCCCGCCCCAGGACGTCGCGTCCTGCCGGGCACTGCCGTGCCGTCCTGTCGGCCGGAGCACGGGCCTCGGCGCGCGACCCCGCGCAGCCCCGCGAGCCCTCACCACCCGGATCCCGCCCGACGCGAGCCGTCTGCGGTGGCCCCGGCGTGCGGCAGCGGGCGCGGGGCGTCCGTCGGCGAGGCGCGAGAGACATCCGAACCATCCGCGGTGAGAGGACCATCCATGCCCCGCAACCCCACGAAGTCCCTGCTGTCCGCGATCGCCGCGGCCCTGCTCGTATCCGGCTGCGGCGGGGGCGGAACGCCCGCCGCCGCTCCCCCGGCGGGCGCTCCCGCCAAGGGCTTCCCGGTCACGGTGAACAACTGCGGAGTGACCACCACGTACCAGCGCCCGCCGCGGCGCGCGGTATCGCTGAACCAGCACGCGACCGAGGTCATGCTGGCGCTCGGCCTGGAGAAGTCGATGGTGGGCACCGGCTACCTGGACGACAAGATCCTCCCCGAGTACCAGGCCGCCTACGACGGCGTGAAGGTCCTCTCCAAGGAGTACCCCTCCTTCGAGGCGCTCCTGGAGGCCGAGCCCGACTTCGTGTACGGCGGGTGGACCTCGACGTTCGACGAGAAGGAGGGGCGCGGCCGGGCCGCCTTCACCAAGGCCGGGATCAACACCCACCTCAACAGCGAGGAGTGCCCCACCGGTCCGGTGAACGTGGCCTCGATGGACGAGGAGATCCGCACGCTCGGGAAGATCTTCGGTGTACCGGAGCGGGCCGAGGAGCGGCTGACGGCACTGCACGCCACCCTCGGGAAGGTGGAGAGCGGCCTCGCCGGCGTCACCCCGGTCAAGCTCTTCGTGTACGACAGCGGTGACAAGACGGCCTTCACCGCGGGCGGGAAGGGCGTCGGCAACGAGATGATGCGCCTGGCCGGCGGGGAGAACCTCTTCGCCGATCTCGACAAGGCCTTCGGCGACGTCTCGTTCGAGCAGGTGGCGCAGCGCGCCCCCGAGGCCGTCGTCATCTACGACTACGGCGACCAGTCCGTCGAGGACAAGAAGAAGTTCCTGCTCGCCCACCCGGCGCTGAAGGACGTCCCCGCGATCAAGAACCAGCGGTTCGCGGTCCTGCCCCTGTCCTCCACCGTGCTCGGCGTCCGGATGCCGTCGGCCGTCGAGTCGCTGGCGAAGCAGCTGCATCCGGGCCGCGTCCAGTGACCGGTGCGAAGGCGCCCGTGGCCGAGGGGGCCGCGCTCCGCGAGGCCGGCCCGTCCGTGCCCGTACGGCGCCCCGGGCTCCCGTACGGTCTGGTGCTGGCCTTCCTCGGCGTCCTGGTGGCCTGCGCCGCCACGGCCGGGATCGCGGCGGGTTCGATCAGCGTCCCCGCCGACCAGGTGTGGAGCATCCTGCTGCACCGGGTGCACCCGGCCCTCGCCGAGCCGACGTGGACGCCGGTGCGCGAGACGATCGTCGTCGACGTCCGGCTGCCCCGGGTGCTGCTGGCCGGTGTGGTGGGCGCGGGTCTGTCGGTGGCCGGGATGGCGCTGCAGGCGCTGGTCCGCAATCCGCTGGCCGACCCGATGCTGCTGGGCGTGTCCTCGGGCGCCTCGGTCGGGGCGGTGCTCGTCCTGGTCCTGAACCTCAGCGTGTTCGGGCTGTTCACCCTGCCGGTCGCCGCGTTCTGCGGGGCCCTGGCCGCGCTGGTCGCCGTGTACTTCCTGGCCCGCTCCGGCGGGCGGATGACGACGGTGCGGCTGGTACTGGCGGGTGTGGCCACGGCCGAGGTGCTGTCGGCGCTGGCCAGCTTCCTGATCGTCACCTCGAACGATCCGCACAAGACGCAGTCCGCGCTGCGCTGGATGCTCGGCGGGCTGGCCGGTACCACGTGGACGACGGTGTGGATCCCGGTCGGCGCCGTCCTGGTGGGGACGGGCGTGTTGCTCGGTGTGTGCCGTCCGCTCAACCTCCTGCTGGCCGGGGAGGAGGCCGCCGCGGCGCTGGGGCTGGACGTCCACCGCTTCCGCGGCGCCCTGTTCACGCTGGTCGCCCTGATGATCGGCACGATCGTCGCGGTCAGCGGGCAGATCGGCTTCGTCGGGCTCATCATGCCGCACGTGGTGCGGCTGCTCGTGGGCGCCGACCACCGGCGGGCGCTGCCCGCCGCCGCGCTGCTGGGGGCGGCCTTCCTGATCTCGGCGGATCTGGCCGCCCGTACGCTCATGAGCCCCGAGGAGATTCCCGTCGGCATCCTCACCGCCCTCGTCGGCGGTCCCTTCTTCCTCTGGCTGATGCGACGTAAGGCGGCCCGGTGACGAACCGACCGATCTGTGAGCCCGGTTCCCTCGACGCCGAGGACGTCAGCGTCGTCGTGGACGGCAAGGCCCTCGTCGACGGGGTGTCGTTGCGGATCGCACCCGGCGAGGTGGTGGGCCTGGTCGGCCCCAACGGCGCGGGCAAGTCCACGCTGCTGCGCACCTTCTACCGGGCGCTGCGGCCCACGTCGGGCCGGGTGCTGCTGGACGGCGAGGACGTCTGGCGGATGCCGGGCAAGCGGCTCGCCCGGCGGCTGGCGGCCGTGCTGCAGGAGACGTCCGGGGACTTCGAGCTGACGGTGTACGACGTCGTGGCCATGGGCCGCACCCCGCACAAGCGGGCCTTCGCGGGTGACGACGCGGACGACCGCGACGTCATCACGCGCTCGCTGGAGGAGCTCCACGTCGGCGCGCTGGCGCACGCGCCGTTCGACCGGCTGTCGGGCGGGGAGAAGCAACGGGTCCTGATCGCCCGTGCGCTGGCCCAGCGCACGGGGACGATGGTCCTGGACGAGCCGACCAACCACCTGGACCTGCGCCACCAGCTGGACGCCCTGCGGCTCGTCCGGCGGCTCGGCGTCACCGCCGTCGTCGCGCTGCACGACCTGAACCTCGCGGCGGCGTTCTGCGACCGGATCTGCGTGATGGCGGGGGGCCGCGTCGTCGTCACGGGAAGTCCCGGGGAGGTGCTCACGGCGCCGCTCCTGTCCGAGGTCTACGAGGTCGAGGCCGAGGTCATCGAGCATCCGCGCACCGGGGTGCCCTTCGTCAGCGTCCTGCCGGACCGCGAACGGCCGGGGTCCGCCGGTCCCGGCTGAGGTCGCGTCAGCGGGCGGCGGGGTGCAGGGCCGCGTACTCCAGGGGGGCAGACGGGTCGATCGATACGTCGAGCCGCGCGGGGTCCGCGCCCGCGCGGACCAGGAGGTCGCCTACGGCGGCGATCATCGCCCCGTTGTCGGTGCACAGGGTCATCCGCGGCACCCGCAGCTCGAGCCCGGCGGCGGCGCACCGTTCCTCGGCCAGGGCCCGCACCCGCGAGTTCGCGGCCACGCCGCCCACCACGACGAGGGTCCGCACCCCGTACTCCGCGCAGGCGGCCAGCGCCTTGCGGGTCAGTACGTCCGCGACGGCTTCCTGGAGGGAGGCGGCGCCGTCGGCGAGGGGGATGTCCTCGCCCCGGATCCGGTGCTGCTCGGCCCAGCGCGCGGCGGCGGTCTTGAGCCCGGAGAACGAGAAGGCGTAGGGGGCGTCACCCGGGCGTGTCAGGGGCCGGGGGAACGCCACCGCGCGGCCGTCGCCCCCGCGGGCCGCCCGGTCGATCGCGGGGCCGCCCGGGTAGGGCAGGCCGAGGGCCCGGGCCACCTTGTCGAAGCACTCGCCGGCGGCGTCGTCCACGGTGTCGCCGAGGTGCAGGATCGGATCGCGCACGAGGTCCCGTACGAACAGCAGCGACGTGTGGCCGCCCGACACGATCAGCACCATGCACGGGTTCGGCAACGGTCCGTGCTCCAGGGTGTCGGCGGCGACGTGCCCCGCGAGGTGGTGCACCCCGTACAGCGGGACCCCGGCCGCGTAGGCGAGGGTCTTCGCCCCGGCCAGCCCCACCTGCAGGGCGCCGGACAGACCCGGTCCGGTGGTCACGGCCACGGCGTCGACGTCCGAGATGCCCAGCCCCGCCTGCTCCAGGGCCTCGCGCACGACGGGGTTGAAGGCCTGCACGTGCGCGCGGGCGGCGATCTCCGGCACCACCCCGCCGAAGCGGGCGTGCTCGTCCATACTCGAAGCCACCACGTGCGCGAGCAGCCGCCCGCCGGACACGATCCCGGCCCCGGTCTCGTCACACGAGGACTCGATGCCCAGCACCACAGGAGAGCCCACCACAACCTCTTTCGCATCCGTTATGCACCTGCAAGATCCTTGCAACAAGGTACTCGGTGGCCCGACCATGACGGGGACCGACGGATCCACCCGAGGACGGAGACGGCCATGCGCAGTGGGCGACCCAGCCCCCGGCAACTGCGGGACAACTTCGACAGGGCACTCGCGGCCGCGCTCGCGGGGCAGGGCCTGCGCAGCTGCCAGGGCTTCGACGACTACACCGACAGCGCCCTGTGGGCGATCGCCCGCGCCCGTCCGAACGTCCCGGACGGCCTCGTGGAGGCGGCCCGCCGGGCCTTCGCCGGACAGCTCGACGGCAGCAACTCCGCGCGACGTCAGGAGGACCTGCCCCGCATGCTCGCCGAACGCGGGGCGGGCAGCGGCACCGGCGAGGGGCGGGATCCGGCCCGGCCGGACGGCCCCGCCGGCTGACCGGTCGCGGGCGGCGGAGCCAACACCCCCGGCAGCGTGGTGGCCGGGTACATGGGCGGCCCGCCGATTGTGAGGGCCCGCCACATATCAGGCCGCTCCGGGGACTTCTACGTTGTGGCGACACGAACGTCCCCGCGAGCACCTGGAAGTGGTGTACATGGTCTCCCCCGCAACGGCCGCGCCGGCCCGGTCGGGCATCGCGCGCATCATCAGCGCGAGCCTGATCGGCACCACCATCGAGTGGTACGACAACTCATCCGACCAGGGCTGCGACCTGCTAGTTCTTACATCTGGCGCCTGCATGACCAGCACGGGGTCCCGCCCGAACCTCCTGGTGTCCTGCGGGCCGACCAGAACGGTCACTGCGAAACCGCACCCCAACCCCGACCTTCCTCGCTCACCGTAGTTATGCGGCGAGACCACATTGAGGTCAAGCCCAGCCGGTCAGGTCGTAGACGGCTTCGCACCGGGGGTCGTGGGTGTCGTGGGTCTCGTGAGCGGCCAGGGGCGTCGGCTCGTCCGGGTACAGGAGGGCAATGAACTTGGTCGAGGCCCACCACCGGACCGGTCGCAGAGTTCCGTTATCGGACAGGGGAAGATCGACGCCGATGGTGCGGCCCTCATGGTCGAGGTAGATACGGACGGCGCCGGGGTGGTGGTCGAAGCCCGTCAGGGCGTAGAGCTCGGGGGCCGCTGAGGGCGTCGCATCGTGCCAGAAGGCGTCGCCGACGAGGTCGGCGATGAGGTAGTCGATGCCGTCGTCCAGGGTGACCTCGGCTGCTTCGGGAACGACCGAGCCGACCAACTCGGCCACGTCGACGTACGGAATTCCCTGCCGCTCGGCCGCCGATCGCCGGCGTCGCGGGACGCGAGCGACCCTGGGCCGTGGCCACCGCCGGCAAAGAGGGCATCCGGCTCACCGTTCCCGGTCAGCCCACTGCCGGCGCAGGCAAGCCGGGGCGTGCGGGACGACGCGTCGTCCACCCGCCGGCACGTCCGGGGAGTCGCTGCCACTTGGACGACAATCAGCCGTCAAGCAGCGGCCACGGCCTGTTGGCAGTGGCCGCCGACAGCCGCGTCACGCTCTTCGACGCCGCGAGCGGCGCGGTCAGTAGGTCGCATAGGTTCGCCGGCGTGCGCGGCGTACGCCCGTTCCCCTCACCCGACGAGCAGGTCCTCGCCGTGGCGAGCCCGAACTCCACCACCCTCTGGGACGTGGAACAGGAAAGGACGGTGCGGGAGATTCCCACCGGCGAGTACCAGGCCTGGTGCACGACAGAGCTCGCAGACGGGGTAGAGCCTGGGGTGATCACCGCGGGCAGGGGGCGCCTCCGACTCCACGGCGACTCCGGACCCCACGACCTTCCTCTGCCGGCGGATCGCTCGTCGGTCGACATCACCTGCATGACCGTGCTGCCCGACGGGGGGCTCGCTGCCGCCGTGCGTGGGAGCCTATTGCTGTGGGACCTCAAGCACGGAATGTTCCTGGGCGAGGAGCCGGTCGGCGATCCGTCCTGGATCCGCGCTTTGTGTGTACTGCCCGCTCGGAAGCAGCACTTCTCCCTTGCCATGGCCTCCTACGACGCGATCTGGCTCTGGAAGGATGTCCGGCGGGACGGCTGGTTCTCACTGCCGCGCCGAATCTCGACCCGCGGGCGACTCCGTCACGGCCCTCCCTCCCCTCGACCTCGGAGCGGGCTCGGCTGTGCTCGCGTCCGCGGGCGGCACAGGTCTGCGCCTGTGGGACCTGCCCGCAGGCGAGGCGGTTCACTCCCTGCTCACTGCGGCGCCGGTGAGCAATCTGGTGACCGGCACCGGCAACGTCTTCCACCTCGGCGGCCCGTCGGGCCTCGCAGCCCTCACCTTGCCGAGCAGCCGAGGGAGGCACATCTGGCCGGGGAAGTAAACTTCACCTCGCGGCGTCGCCCGCGGCTCGAAGGCCTTCTGCCGGTCACAAACACGCTCCACCCCGCGCGGACCGTTCGCGAGGCTGCCGAAGGTGATCCAGGAATGGGGCGGCAACGGCCCTGGCAGGGGCCGGCCGTGGTGTCTGCCGTTGGCGGACCGGGTGCTGCTGGTGGCCGTCTACTACCACACCAGCCTGGGCAGCTCGCGCCGCTGGCGGGATCTCCCTGGCCACCGTCTGCCGGGTCATCCAGCGCCTTGAGCCATTGCTGGCGCTGGAACTGGCCCCGCAGCCGGACGCCCGGGTTGAGCGGTTATGGATCGTGAACGGCACCCTCGTGCCGGTCCGCGACCGCACGGTCGGCGCTTCATCCCGCAACCGCCCAAGCTAGACCCCTACAACACCCTTTAAGTAGAAGGCCGGACCCAGGTGTAACCGAGCTCCGGCAGATTCACACCTAGAGGCCCCTCTCGATCGAAGCCGCGATGGCGCGAAGGCGTTTCGCCGCCGATCGCGCGTCACCGATCCGGTAGGTCGCATAGCGCGGATCCTGCACGTCCTCAATGCTCCGCACGATGTCCAGGTCGAGGCGGTCGAACAGCCTGAAAATGTCCAGCAGTTCGTCGATGTTCGGCGCCAACGGTGATCCGCGCTCGATTAGCGAGACATCGCGGGCTGAAACGGCCTCCTCCGTCTCCGACTCGGTCTTGAGTCGGGAGATGACAAGAGACAGGATGTCGAGCTCGCGCTGCCGCGTGTCGATGAGCCCGGCGAGCCTGGACAGCCCGTCCGGCGTCTCGAACAGCATCCCGACATCCGCCGGTCGCAAGCCGAGGGCATCAGCGGAGCTGACGACCTGGCCCAACTCGTCGGCGGTGATGAGCGCCCACTGCTTCCGCTTGGCCATGTTCTTGATCGTGTCGCCACTGAAGGCGGGGCCGATGATGGCGACGTACTCCGCGGAGCGCTTCTCCTTGTGCATGTCGATTGCCACGTCGCTCACGTTGGTGTGCGTGATCCGACCGGATGACGTCGACTTTCCGTCCACGATCGCGGTCCGCAACGACCCGTTGCCGTCGTACCACTGCACGAGGATGTCAGTGTCACCGGAACCGCTGATGCGCTGGGCGCGGAAGCCCATGTGCCTGAACGCGCTCTCGATGGACACCTCGAACGCCGCACCGGATGCCGCGCCGTCGGCGCCTGGGTCGACGGAGCAGCGCGTCAGCGATTCCACGATGAGCGAGAGCTTGTCCGGTTCGCCCAGCGCGCCCGACGTGGTTTGCGCCAGGCCCGGAGACAGCTCCAGCTCCACGGCGGCCTCCGGCAGGTGCGGTTCGGCAAGGGGGAGGGTCTCGATGAGACGCAGCCCGGTTGCCGTGGCCTGGACCGACGACCAGGACGTCTCGATGAGCAGGCCCGATTCGACCATGAAGGCCGTGAGCCACCGTACCTTGTCCTTGTTCAAGCCGTACGTGATGCCTTCCTGGTACACGTCGTTCCTCGGAACATTGGCCTTCGCCGCACGGATCAGCTCGCCGACGAACTTCATGTTCGCGTGAAGGATCCGGATGAAGTCGATGTCCGATCCCGACCGCAGCCACGCCTTGGCAGCCGGCGTTGCCGTGAACACCCCGCGGCGAACCTCCAGAAGTAGCCCGGCGGCCCGCATGAACGGCAGCATGCTGTCCACGCTGCTGCGCTTCAGGCCGAACCGGTCCGCGATGAAGCCCAGCAGTGCCTCCTTCTCCAGCTGGTCCTCTGCGGCCGCGATGCACGTCCGCAGGTTCTCGATCTTGTTGGGGTCCTCCTTCGGGCTCGGAACCCAGATGTTGTAGGTGTTCCTGGCCTCCTGGGCGCCGTCGGTCGCGGCCAGGTGCGCGAGGAGTGCGGCGATCTCCTCCGGTGTGTCGGGAATCTCGACTGCTTCGCCCGAGTCGTGCATGGTCAGAGCCGAAGGCGTCACGACGTCCCAGGTGGCGAAGAGCGACCGTCCTTCAACGGTCGCGCCCTGCTTCCGCTCTCCCAGCCATTCGGTCAGCCCCAAGACTTCGAGCCAGGTCATGCGGAGACGCGCGTTATTGACGCTCGTCCAGTCAAGGTTGTACGACTCGACCAACTCGGCACTGGCCTCTTCGACCGTCAGCGGCTCGCGCACGAGGAGCCCGAGCACCTCGGCGAACAGCCGGATCCGCTCGGCCATCAACGAGGCGAGACGTGAGCGCGACTCGTCCGCGAGCAGTTCGGAGCCCTCGGAAGTCAGTTGAAGAAATCCTTTTCGAATCTGGACCAACCCCATCGGACGCAGCGCGTACGAGTACCGCCGCCAGGACCTCGACGACTCCACACTCGAAAGCTGCGGCTGGACGTCGAGATCCGTGGCCTCACCATTGCCGATCCGGCGAACGAGCTCGAGGGTGAGCGGGAACATCTCGTCCTTCCCGCACTGGAGATTCGGTGCGGATGACGCCTGCTGCATCCACCTGCTGCGCTGTGCCCCGAGAGTTAGCGCGCTCGGGGCGGTGGCCGGTTGGCTGGTAGCGCTGAAGAGGTTCGGAGTCATTCTGGTAAGGCCGTTCCGTTCATCTGACTGTCGGGTGAATTCGGCAGAGGCTCCCGCCATGCGCGCACGTTACTGCCCACCACTGACAGCCGAGACCCAACTCCCACTCGGACAAATAGAACTGATCGAACAACAGCTGATCCGGATTGAATGCGTCACAGCCTGTCGGCACTGCCTGGCAGGCAACCGCTCACGTGGTAGGCGTGGGCGGTGCCGACGGATATGCCGAAGCCGGCGGCGATCTGTGCGAGCGTGTCGTGCCGACGAAGGTAGACCAGGCCGACGAGGGCACGCTGGTGGGGCGGCAGCTTGCAGCGTCGGTCACCCTCACGGGTGACGATGAGCATGGATACCCACTCGACCAGAGCGTGAGGCAGGTCGAGTGCGGCAGGTTGGAAGACCAACAGGCCTCCTGTGCCGATGGGTTGAGGCTTGGAGCACCTCCCTCAACGGCGCGGGAGCCCTGTGCGCTGTGGTCCTCATCCTGACTCGGCCAGGGTCACTCGATCAGTGGCCACTCTGAAAGAGCTCCGTGATCGGCAAATCGCCGGAGCGGATCGCCCCTCTTTGCGTGCGCTTGTGGTGGGCTGGTTGGCTCGGACAACCGCGGGGTCTGCCGACACCGTCCAGTCGATGTCGGCGTCGGCGTCCGCCAGCTGCCAGAACGGCGGTGAGGATCATCTCCCAGGTGCCGTCGATGTCCCATCCGATCAGCCGTTTCTGGGCGGTCCCGAAAGAGCAGAGCTCGTCGGGCAGGCCCCGCCAGGGCTAGTTGGTGCGGCACCTCCACGCGATGGCCTCGAGGGGCGTCGGCAGTCGGCCCACCGCTGGCCTTGGACCGGATCGGCCGGCATCAGAAGGGCAATCCGCCCCACATGACGTCGGTGATCACTAATCAGACGGACACACCGATCAACTGAGCAATCCATCAAAGAGATACGCGATAGCTGGGGGTGATGGCCAATGAGCCGCGCGCCGCGGCGGCGTACTCGTCACGTACGACATGGAATCTCTCGAGCAGCGGATCGCGTACCAGGCCGCCCATCAACTCGTCCCAATGCGCCACGGATTCAGCCACCTGAAGGACCTGGGCCACCTCGTCCGCCGTGAAGGCGCGGCTCTCTTCCAATAGCCACTCCAAAAAGTCGAGCTTTTCCCATCGTTCCTCATCCTCAAGGCGTGCCCAACCCGCCAGAAGGTCCCAGGCGACGAACGCGGCACCATGGTGCGGATCCTCACAGACTTCCGGGTTGCACCGGCGGCACCAGTGACGCTCCAGCGCGTCGACCGCAGACCGCAGCACCGCCCGACGCAGCGCCATCCTCTCCAATCGCATGCACTGTTCCAGCACATCCTGGGCCCGGGACGACACGCCCGCCGGCCCGAGAACGGCGATGCCCGCTCGGGCTTCGATCAGCGCCGTGACCCTTCTGTCGAGTGCCTCCCTACGCGCCTCGAGGGGGCTGGCAGGTAACTCCCGTACGGTCCGCACGAGAAGGTCCGCCGCTCGAAGGAACTCGGTACAGGCCGCCCGACGATCACTTTCCAAGGCGTGCTCCCGACCTGTGCGCCCCTGAAGGCGCGCGGCCCGCACCGCGGCCTCAGACTGGCCGAGCCCCGCAACCATCGCGGCATCGGCCGCCCTCTCCGTGCTCCGTCGGGCCCAGTGCGCGGCAACCAGGGTCACCGGCACGGCAACCAGCGCGGTCGCCGCCGACGTTACAGCCGCTACTGCTTCCCATGTCACGCGACGCATGGTGCCAAGCACCGCTGCAGATCCGTCCGGTTGTGCCGAATCTGCCACAAGGACACGCGAACTGTGCTTGCCTGTCACCTCCGAGACTTGACCCGTCCGGGCGGCAGCCAGGTTCGTCAGAATCGTCCAGTGCTTTGACCGCGTAGGTTCGCCGTGTTGGTGCTCATGCTCCTTGGGCCGGTTGGACGTGACGATGCCCTTGCAGGCAGCCCGATGGCAAGGTTTCGGGGGCTGCCGCTGTCGCGGATCCATGCGGCCCTGGAGTCCATCCTCAGCGCCCACCTCGCTGTGGAGCAAGCCGGCTTAGTGGCCGTCGACTTCTACGACGGTTGCATGCTCTACGACTTCGAGCGTCACAGAATGATGTTGTGTGACCTGGACGAGTACAGGGCTGGACCGTTCACCCTGGAGGCGGACCGGCTTCCCGGCTCTAGGCGCTTCATGGCCCCAGAAGAGTTTGTGCGGGGTTCGGTCATCGACACCAGGACAACCGTATTCATCCTCGGGCGGGCCCTCCGGCTTCTCCTCGACGCTGGCGACGAGGAGAAGCAGTGGCGTGGCACCCCCCGCCAGCTAACCGTCGTCAGGAAGGCCAGCGCCGCAGTCCCGGAGAGCCGCTTCCCCTCCGTGCACTCACTCGTCGCCGCTTGGCACGCGGCAGACTGAGAACGGTCATGCTCGCCTATTCAGCAAGTCTCGATCCTGCAGCTCTCTGGCGCCCTCCCTGCCGCGACTTCGCCTGGAGGACATCGCTCGCCGAGCGCGAGCTCCGCGATGCCGGCTACGACGTGGTCGTAGCCGGCACCAGTACCGCAGTGGCGCCGACGCGCACAACTACTGGCCGCTTTTCAGCGACTGACGCACTCCGTGGACCCAGATCGTTCGCACCATCGAGGAAGAGGTACGCGGACGGAGAGCTCTATGACCAGATGGAAGCGACCCTCACCGTTCGCCGACAGAAGCGCACAGATCACACCGAGCCGACGACAAGCAAGTGCGCCGACGCATCGTGAAACACGCCGTGCTCGTCGGCGAGACGGGCCGTCGCTATCGCATCCGCAACCAGCGCTCCTGCCTCTTCCTGGCCCGCGCAACGTCCGGCCGCGACGACGTACGCCCATCCCGGCCCTTCGATCCCGTGGACGCGCACACCGCGCAGCCCGACTTCACCAGCTTCCTGAGAAAGCTCGGCAGCGGTGTGGAAGTGCACGACCGTGAAACCCCTACTGCCGTCGTAAGAACCCGTACGAACCACCTGCGAGACCTCGCCGGCCAGCAGCTCCGGGGACAGGCCAGCGCTAACCGTGTAGTCCTGCATCAGGGAGTACCGGGAGATCCCCGCAGCCGCCACGACACCACCCTGCACCACAACCCGTCGGGCCTCCCGCAGCGCCTTCAGTCGGTCCTCGCGCTCCGCCAGGTGGTACAGCGGCCCAAGGAGCAGCACCGCATCGAAGGTGCGGGCCGTGAAGGCCAAATGACGCGCGTCCCCTTCCGTAGCCACGCATCCCGGCGCCCGCTCGCGGGCCTGCTCGACATGTTTCGGCACGGGGTCCACCAGGTTTACCTCGTAGCCGTCTTCGGCAAGCCACTGGGCATGGGCACCTGGGCCCCCGCCTACGTCCAGCACGCGGGCCGGCGGTGGCGGGAGGTAGCGCCGTAACAACTCCCGGGTCCGCTCGAATTCGAGACGACCCGTCGCTGTGGAGTGCAGCCGTGCCGCCTCGTCGTACTCGCTGTAGAAGCCCATGATGCGGGGATCGATGCTCGTCATGCCTGGCGAGAGTAGAGCCCAGCAGATGCTGGCGTCATCCAGATTCGGCGCGGCCGCCATTGCAGGACTGTCGGATGGTGATGACCGCACCGTGCCTGCGCCGGACGCGCCGTATGAGGGCCGTGGCCAAAAAGAACCGAAGCTGGTTGCCCGCGATTGGGCGCGAAGGAACCTAGCGTCCTGCGCCGCAAGTGCATTGAAGTTGTCGAGCGAGGTGCGGCGGCGAAGCTCCCTTGACCGCGGAAGTGTTCGCGCCTCTCTCAGCGGAAAACCACGCGCGCACGCCGACGGCACGCGGGACCATGAGGCATGAGTCCGGATGACTGGCACCTCACCGAAAACCTCGACGCCTTTCTCGCTCGCGCCGAAGACTTCCTGCAGTCGCGTCCCGCCCTGCACACCGTCCAGCTGACGGTGACCGAGGCACTGCGTACACGCGGGGACGCGTACGGCCCCGATGCCCCGGTCTTCGGCCTACTGGAGCAGGCGGGCGAGGTCCGCGCGACCTTCCTCCGCACCCCGCCCCGCCGCCTGTCCGTCACCCCCCTCACCCCCGAAGAGGCCGACAGCCTCGCCGTCCGCCTGGCCGACCTCGGCCACCTCCTCCCCGGCGTCAACGCGGACCACGACACCGCCATCTCCTTCGCCGAGGCTTGGCAGCGGCACACGGGCACGATTCCGACGCTGCACGAGCGGGAGCGCCTGTACCGCCTGGGCACACTCACGCCACCGGAGCCGTTCCCTGGGGGCCGGGGGCGAGTCGCGGGCGAACGGGACCGCGAGCAGCTCATGCTCTGGCACCGCGAGTTCGTCACCGACATCGGAGGAACCCCGTCTGCGGACAACAGCTCGTGGGCGGACACGCGCATCGCCCACGAACGCGTCACGCTCTGGGAAACCCCGGACGGCACCCCCGTGTCCATGGCGGGCAGGACCCCCATGGTCGCGGGCCAGATCCGGGTGGCCCCCGTCTATACCCCGGCCCACCTACGCGGCCGCGGTTACGCGGGCGCCGCGACAGTCGAGGTGAGCCGGGCCGCTCTCGCCGCGGGCGCGGCGGAGGTCCTGCTGTTTGCGGACCTGGCCAACCCCACCAGTATCGGCCTCTACCAGCGAATTGGGTATCGCCCGATTGCTGACTTCGCGGTGTACGACTTCTAGTGTGGCGCGCCGGGTCCCCGGCGAAGAACTCCTGCGGACCCCATGGCGCGCACCGCAGCGAACACATCTGCCACCAGGGGACTCCTACGCCGAACCTCGTTGAACTTCTTTGATGAACTTGCGTCGCGGGACACTAGCCACGGGTAGCAATCGTGCACACCGTTTGCCGGGTCTCGCAGAACCGCCCAGCGGGCTCGAAGCGGGCGAGCTCGCTACGCAGGTCGGCCTCGTACGCGGCCTGCCGGCCACCGAGAACGTCAGGGCTGGTGTACGAGAAGGAGAACTGCAATCCCACCAGCTCGTCCAGGGTGAACTCCAGCGCCTGCTCGAAGGCGGCAATCTGCACGTGGGAGAACGCTGAGGCTGCGAGCAGGTCGTCGGGTCCCCCGACCGGGCCGGCGACGGGTCCATACCGGGGAACGCACCGGCTGGCTTCGTCTACCGCGGCGGGCTCTGGCCCGAGCATCGCTATGCCTCTGACAGAGGTAGTGCGTGCTGTGCGGTTGATTCGTCGACGTGGTCCTCGCCCAACATCGGCAGGACCACGTACGCGAAGCCCGGTCCAGCGAGAGTCGGGGCTTGGTCCCGCCGCGAGGTCCAGGTACGCCGTGGCGGGCAAGGGTGGCTTGCTTAGGTAACCGGGACGGCCGCCGCACTCGGGCCGGACACCGGGACGTGCCCAATGACGCCGAACACAAAGCAGACCTGCGAGGCGAGGTGAATTCCGGTTCTCTGCCGCATCCGTTTTGCGCCGTCTCGAACCCAAACGGGTCGTGGTCAACGCTGCGTAACCAGCACCGAACCAGCACGGGGTGGGTTGCGAGGGGTGCTGACGTGGGGTTCAGGTGACAGCGAACCAGCACCAAACCAGCACGGGAGTCAGCACCGCATCCCCAAAACAGGCGCAACTCTGCAATTCCGACAGGGGCTTCCCACCCGCTTCCGGAGGGGGCCGAGGGGTTCGGTTCGGGCCATATGGTGTTCGGGCACACTCAGGTGGGGTTGATTGTGATGGCACGCCACATATACCGCTGACCTGCGGACTTCTACGTTGTGGCCACACCCGACGTCCCCGCAGACACCCTGGAAGTGGTGCACATGACCTCCACCGGTACCGACCCGAAGGCTCCATCCGGAATCCGGCGGATCGTCGCCGCCAGTCTCATCGGGACCACCATCGAGTGGTACGACTTCTTCCTCTACGGGTCCGCCGCCGCGCTCGTCTTCAACACGCTGTTCTTCCCCGCCAGTGACCCCCTCGTGGGGACCCTGCTCGCGTTCCTCACCTACGCCGTCGGCTTCGCCGCCCGCCCGCTGGGCGGGATGGTCTTCGGGCACTACGGCGACCGCATCGGCCGCAAGAAGCTGCTGGTGCTCAGCCTCCTGATGATGGGCGGGGCCACCTTCGCGATGGGGCTGCTGCCCACGCACGCGAGCATCGGCGTCGGCGCGCCGATCCTGCTCACGGTGCTGCGGCTGGTGCAGGGCTTCGCGCTGGGCGGCGAATGGGGCGGGGCGGTCCTGCTCGTGGCCGAGCACGGCGACGACAAGAACCGCGGGTTCTGGGCCTCGTGGCCGCAGGCCGGTGCCCCCGGCGGGAACCTGCTCGCGACCGGCGTCCTCGCGCTGCTCGCGGCCGTGCAGTCGGACGAGGCGTTCCTCGCCTGGGGCTGGCGCGTCCCGTTCCTGCTGTCGGGGGTGCTGGTGGTGATCGGGCTGTGGATCCGGGTGTCGGTGTCGGAGTCGCCCGCGTTCCTGGAGGCGCGGGCCCGGGCCGAGGCCGAGGAAGCGGCGGGCCGGCGGCGCAAGCCGCCCGTCGTCGAGGTCCTGCGGACCGGCCGGCGGGGCATCCTCACGGCGATCGGCGCCCGGCTGGGCGAGAACGTCTCGTACTACATCCTGACGGCGTTCCTCCTCGTCTACGTCACCGTCCACCTCCAGCTGCCGAAGGGCGACGCACTGAACGCCGTACTGATCGGCTCCGCCGTGCACTTCGTGACGATCCCGCTGTGGGGGGCGCTGTCGGACCGGATCGGACGCCGTGCCGTCACCCTCGTCGGATCGGTCGGCATGGCCGGCTGGGCGTTCGCCTTCTTCGCCCTCCTGGACACCAGGTCGTTCCCGGTGATCGCGGTCGCGGTCACGGCCGGTCTGCTCCTGCACGGGGCGATGTACGGCCCCCAAGCGGCTTTCATATCCGAGCTGTTCGACACGCGGGTCCGCTACTCGGGCGCCTCCATGGGCTCGCAGCTCGCCTCCATCATCGGCGGCGCCCTGGCCCCGATCATCGCGGTGGAACTCCTGAAGGACTACGACTCCTCCCTCCCGGTCTCCCTCTACCTCTGCGCGGCGGCGCTGGTCACGACGGTGACCGTGCTGCTGGCCCGGGAGACCAAGGGCCGCAGCCTGACCCGGCCGGACACCGTCACCGCCGGAGCCGCCCGCCCCGAGTCGGCACCCGTCGGCGGCTGACCCCGCCGCCGGCCGTATGCTCACCCCCGTGACGGAACCGGACGGCCCGCGGACCCGGGCAGGCGTACGGGACCTGCTCGGTCTGCTGGCCCTCGGAGCTCCCGCCGAGCACCTGGCCCGGCCGGTGGCGGCCGCGCGCGCCGCCGGTGCTCCCGCCGGGGAGCTGGCCGACCTGGAGGACGCCACGCGCGTGGCGCTGGAGATCCACCGCACGCTGGCGCAGCACCGGACCCGTGAGGCGGAGCTGACCGCGCTGTTCGACACGGCGGGCGACCTGGCGGCGCTGCGCGACCTGGACTCCGTCCTGCGGGCGATCGTCCACCGCGCCAAGCAGCTGCTGCACACGGACGTCACCTACCTGTCGCTCCACGACGAGAGCGCGGGCGACACGTTCATGCGGGTCACCGACGGTTCGGTGTCGGCCGCGTTCCAGCAGCTGCGGCTCGGCATGGGCGAGGGGCTCGGCGGGCTCGTCGCCCAGACCGCCCGCCCGTACGCCACCGGGAACTACCAGAGCGACCCGCGCTTCCGGCACACGCGTCCCATCGACAGAGCCGTCGGCGAGGAGGAACTGCACGCCATCCTGGGCGTGCCGCTGCGGCTCGGGCCGAAGGTGATCGGTGTCCTGTTCGCCGCCGACCGCAGCCCGCGCGAGTTCACCGCCCGCGAGGTGGCGCTGCTGTCCTCGCTCGCCGATCACGCGGCGATCGCCATCGACGGGGCCCGGCTCCTGGAGGAGACCCGCGGTGCCCTCGCCGAACTGGGCGTCGCCTCCCGCACCATCCAGGAGAACAGCGACGCGATGCGCCGGGCCGAGGAGGCCCACGACCGGCTGACCGGGCTCGTCCTGCGCGGCGGGGACCTCGCGGAGGTCGCCGCGGCCATCGGCACGCTCCTCGACGGCGGCACCCTCATCCACGACGCCGACGGTACGGAACTGGCGCGGGCCCGGACCGGTTCCCGTCCCGCGCCCGCCGAGGCCGTCGCGGCTTCCCGGGCCGGCGGCCGGGCCGTACCGCTGGACGGCACCTGGGTGTGCGCGGTGCTCGCCGGTCCCGAGGTCCTGGGCAGCGTCACCCTCACCGGCCGGCCGGGCCTCGGCGACGCCGGGCGGCGCCTGTTCGAACGCGCGGCCACGGTCACGGCGTTGCTGCTGCTCCTGCGCCGTTCGGTCGCCGAGACCGAGGACCGGATACGCGGCGAGCTCCTCGGTGATCTGCTGAGCCCCGCGGCGGATCCGGCGGGCCTGGCCGTCCGCGCCCGCCGGCTGGGCGTCGACCTCGGCAGGCCCCGGGCCCTGTTCGTCCTGCACAGCGATGCGGCTCCGCGGCCGCGGCTGCTCGCGGCGGCCGCGCACCAGGCGCGTGCGCGGCGGGGGCTGGCGGGCGTCCACCACGACCACGCCGTGCTCCTGGCCCCCTCGGAGGAGCCCGGTGCCGAAGCCGAGTCGCTCGCCGCGGCCCTCGCGCGGGCGGTCGGGGGCCCGGTGACCGTCGGTGCGGCGGCGGCGGACGGCGAGGTGGCCGCGCTGCCCGCCGCGCACGCGGAGGCCCTGCGCTGCCTGTCGGCGCTGCGGGCACTGGGCCGGTCCGGAGAGGGCGGGACGCTGGCCGGCCTCGGCTTCCTCGGAGTGCTCCTGGGCGAAGGCCCCGACCTGCCCTCATACGTACGGAGCACGCTGGGGCCCCTGCTGGAGTACGACGAGCGGCGCGGCAGCGACCTCGTGCACACCCTGCGGGTCTATTTCGCCGCCGGAATGAGCCAGTCCCGGGCCAAGGACGCCCTCCACGTGCACGTCAACACCGTCGTCCAGCGCCTGGACCGCATCGGCCGGCTCCTCGGCCCGGACTGGCAGTCCCCCGACCGGGCCCTGGAGCTCCAGCTCGCGCTGAGGCTGCACCAGGTGTCGGCCCGCCCGCCCTTCCCCGGACCTTGATCCGAGCTCCCTCGGAGATCGTTCACGCCGGGCTGACATTCCTGTAATCGCCCTGACGACAAAGGCACATGACTTAACCCTTGTTCCGTTGACCGCAATACTCCGGATCGATGAATCTGATCATCTGTTCCAGCGATCAGGGGGAGAGTCCGGTGAAATCGAATGCGCTCCTCCTCCCCGTCGGCCTGCGCGGACTGCCTCCGGCGTTCTGGTGGATCTGGGCGAGCATTCTGGTGAATTGGCTCGGCGCTTTCGCCGGACCGATGCTGGCCCTTTCCCTCACCGAAGGCCAGGGACATTCCCTTTCCTACGCCGGATTCGTCGTCTCGCTGCTCGGTGCCGGCGCCGTGGCCGGGTCCGCGGTCGGCGGGGTGCTCGCCGACCGGCTCGGCCGGCGGGCCACCATGTTCGCGGGGCACTGCTTCACCGCCGTCAGCATGACCGCGCTCGGCCTGTGCGAGGACCGCCGGGCGCTCGCCGTGGCGGCGCTCGCCGCCGGACTCGGTGCGGCCTCCGTACGTCCGGCCGCCCAGGCCGCGCTCGCGGACGTGGTCGCGGCCGAGGACCGGCAGCGGGCGTTCGGGCTGAACTACTGGGCCGTGAACACCGGAACGGCCGTGTCGGCCGCGCTGGCGGGCCTGCTCGTCGGGTACGGCTACACGCCGCTCTTCCTGGCCGACGCCGCGACCACCCTGCTGTGCGCCGTGGTGATCCTGGTGAAGGTCCCCGAGACCCGCCCCGAGCGGGCGGCCACGCCCCCGGCCGGCCCGCTGCCGCAGGGTTCCGGTCCCGTGGCACCGCGCGCCGACCGGTCCTTCCCGCTCTTCGTCCTGTTCGTGGTGCTCGTTCTCGTCTTCGGCGCCGTGTACGAGCAGAAGGCCGCGGCGCTGCCCGTCGTGATGACCCAGGACGGGCACGCTCCGGCCGTGTTCGGCCTGCTGATGTCGCTGAACGCCCTGCTGATCGTCATCCTGCAGATCCCGCTCACCCGGCTGTTGCGGAGCCGCTCCAGGGCCCTGGTGCTGCTGGTCGGCGGTGCGCTGGCGGGGGGCGGGTTCGGGCTGACCGCGGTGGCCGACAGTGCGGTGGCCTTCGCGTTCACCGTCGTCGTCTGGACCTTCGGGGAGATGCTCTTCGCCCCGACGGTCGGCGCGGTGGCCGTCGAACTCGCGCCCGTCCACCGGCGCGGCCGCTACCTCGGGCTGTACGGAGCCGCCTGGTCGGGCGCGGCGTTCGTCGGGCCGGCCGGCGGGGGCCGGCTCCTCGACCACTGGGGGCCCGGCGCCCTGTGGCCGGTGTGCGCCGTCGCCGGGACCGCCGCGGGCGCGGGCTGCGCGCTGATCGTCCGCCGGCACAAGAACTTCCGTGCGGCAACACCCGTACCGGAAGGCGACGGTGGCGTCCTGCCGCCCTCGCCCGCCCCCGCCGGAACCGGCCGGGGCACGTCACCCGAGAGGATCACGCAATGAACCAGCAGTTCGCCGTCAACACCTGTGTCGCCGCGTACGTCTCCGAGCAGGAGGAGCAGTTCGTCGCGAACACCTGCGTCGCCGCGTACGTGGCGGAGCAGGAGGAGCAGTTCGTCGTCAACACCTGCGTCGCGGCGTACGCCGCCTGATGCAGGCCCTGCCCGGTGCGCGGCCCGGCCCGGACGGTGACCGCCGTCCGGAGCCGGGCTCCGGCCCGTCCCCGGCCTTCGTCTCCCGGACGAGGGTGTTCGCCGGGCCCGGCGGGATTCCGCCCCGGCTGCACCTGGCCGTCTCGGACGTGACGGGCGCCGCGGACGTCCCGCAGACCTTCGGGACCTCCTGGGACGTGCCGGAGCGGGCCCGGCGCGCCGCCGAGGGCGAGGCGGTGGAGCGGTACGTCGGCGCGCGGGCCCCCGAGCCGTCCCGGATGCTGTACGGCAGCCACCGGGACCTGGTCCGGCGTGGTGTGCCCGCGCTGGACCCGCGCGAGCTGGTCCTCTACTCGCCGCGCCAGTACGCCCGTCCGGGATTCCCCTTCCGGCCCTTCCTGGCGGACTCCCCCGCGCACTGGGTGGAGGGGCGTTCCGCCGTCGACGGCCGTCCCGTCCGCGTACCCGCCTTCCTGGTGTACGCGGCCTGGTCGCGCATGCCCCATCTGAGCCCGGAGCCGCTGTACGCCTTCCCCGCCCTCGGCGGCATCGCCGCGGGGCCCTCGGCGGACTTCGCGCTGCGTTCCGGCCTGGAGGAGGTCATCGAGCACGATGCCACCGCCGTGTGGTGGGCCAACGCGCATCCCCTGCCCGCGCTGCCCCTCACGGAGGAGCTGCGTGCGCTGACGCGGGGCGCCCCGCGCGGTTTCGAGGTCCGTCTGGTCCCCGTCGGCAACGAGTTCGGCGTCCCCGTCGTGGCCGCGGGGGTCCGCAGCACCGACGAGGGCTGGCTGACGTACGGATCCGCCGTGCGGGCCGGCTTCGCGGAGGCCGCCGCCAAGGCCCTGGCCGAGGCGTACTCGCTCCAGCTCACCTGCCGGGCGCTGGACGACCCTGCGGCCCGGCCGGAAACTCCGGGCCGCCGGTCCCCGCTGAAGGCGTGGCGGCGCGACCGCCGCTACCTCGACGACTACCGGCCGGACGGCACGGACGTCGTCGAGCAGCTGTGCCAGCAGCAGCTGTTCCTGGACCGCAGGGCCGCCGACCGGGTCGCCCCCTGGGCGTGGGACCTGCCCGAGGGCCGCTGGGAGGAGCCGGCGGCGCCCGCCTACCGCAGCGCCGGAGAGCTGGTCGGCCGGGTCGCGGCGGCGGGCCGCGACGTGGTCGTGGTCCCGCTGTCGTCGGACGCGGAGGCGGCGCGGGGCACGTACGTCGTACGGGTCCTCGTGCCCGGGACCGCCGGGGCGGCGCCCGCCGCGTACCGGCCGCTCGGCGGCGGCAGGCTCCGGGACGCCGCGGTGCGGCTCGGCTGGCGGGGCCGCCCGCTGGACGAGGAAGGGCTCAACACCTTCCCGATGCCGCACGGGTAGGGGTCCCGGCGCCGGTTCAGCGGTGGCCGGGCACGCCGGGGCGGTTCGGGCGGGTGTCCTCGTCCGGGAGCGCGCCGGTGTCCGTGCGGCGCAGCTGGACGGCCAGGACCGCGAGCGCCGCGGCCAGGGAGACCAGCCCGCCGACGTAGAGGCCGGAGCGGGCTCCCCAGTGCTCGGCGAGCCAGCCGAGGAGGAGCGCGCCGACGGGGGTGGAGCCTTGCAGGATCAGGGCGTAGAGAGCCATGACGCGGCCGCGGAAGCGGGGATCGCTGCCGAGCTGGATGCGGTGGTTCGCGGCCTGCGCGAAGGTGATCGTCGCGAAGCCGGTGGCCGCCAGCAGGACCAGTGCGGAGGTGAAGGTGGGGGCGAACGCGGTGAGGGTCTCCAGCAGGCCGAAGGCGATGGCGGAGGCGACGACGAGGGTGGCGGAGGGCCGTCCGCGGCGGGCGGTGGTGGCGAAGGCGGCGAGCAGGGAGCCCGCGGCGAGTGCGCTGGCGAGCAGTCCGAAGGCGGCGGAGTCGGCGTGGAAGACGGTCTTCGCCAGGAGCGGCAGGGTGAGCTGGAAGTTGAAGCCGAACATGCCGACGACCGCGACCAGCGCCATGGGCAGCAGCAGGTCGGGGCGGCTCCTGACGTAGGCCAGTCCGTCCGCGACCTTCGTGGCGCGCTGCGGGGCGCCGCCCCGGTGGAGTTCGCCGGGCCGCATGGCCAGCAGGCTGAGTACGGTGGCGAGGTAGCTGACGGCGTTGAGCGCGATGACGGGGCCGGTGTCGAAGCGGCTGATGAGCAGGCCGGCGAGGGCGGGGCCGACGACGCGGGCCGCGTTGAAGTAGGCGGCGCTCAGGGCGGACGCGTTCGGCAGCAGCTCGGCGCCGACCATCTCGCTGACGAACGAGAGCCGGGCGGGCACTTCGACGGCGTTGACGGTGCCCAGTCCCAGGGCGAAGAGGTAGACGTGCCAGAGCTCGGCGCCCGGGAGCAGGACGGCGAGGGCGAGCAGCAGGGACAGGACTCCGGACGCGGCGTTCGCGCAGATGAGCAGTACGCGCTTGTCGTACCGGTCGGCGAGCCGTCCGCCGTAGAGGGTGAGCAGCAGGACGGGGGTGAACTGCAGGGCGGTGACCAGGCCCAGTGCCGTGCCCGAGTCTCCGGAGAGGGACAGTACGAGCCAGTCCTGCGCGACGATCATCATCCAGGTGCAGGTGACGGACAGCAGCTGGCCGCCCGCGAAGAGCCGGAAGTTGCGTACGGACAGGGCCTCGAAAGTGGTCCTGAACCTGTTCACTCCCGCACCAGGGCGATCATCGCGGCTCCTCCTCCAGTCAGATCATGATCGGAACCGTAGCCACGAGTCGCCATTTCCTGGCGGGAAATATGCGGTCCTTGACGTGGAATGCACTGACCCCTGCCGAATTTAACGTCCGGTTGCCGTACCCGGGCTCTGCCGCCCCCACCGGCGCGGCGCGGCAGGAATTGACGCCCCTTCACCCCGGAGAGGCCTGTTTTCCAATGTCCGAATCGACATCCACCGTCGGACGGAAGGGAGCGCTAGCATCGCGTCATGGTCACGGACCGCTCGCACGGCACCGCGCGGGCCCGCACTTCGGCGGGCCTGCCGCGCCTGCTCGCTCTGGCCGTGCTGCTGCTGGGCCTGTTCTGCGCGCACGGCACGGCCGCGCAGAGCGGGGCGGCGCATCCGGGTTCCGGTGCGTCCGGCCCGTCGGTGACGCAGGCCGTCAGCAGTGCCGTGCCGTCGCAGGCGCCCGCCGCCGGTCACGATCCCGCCCATCCGGCGCACGAGTGCGCGCCGCTGCCGCCGCGTCAGGGGGCCGTGTCGGACGCCGCGTCCACCGCCCCGCACGCCGATCCCGGCTGCGTCCGGGCCGCTCATCCGGACCACCGTGCCGGATCCGGCCCCGCCCGGCAGGGGCCGGCGCTCCCCGTCACCTCGGCCGTCCTGCGGGTGTAGCCGCCCCCGGCCCCGGCAGAGCCGCGCCCTCCGGGGCCCTCGGCGCCCGTCCTCCGGCCCCGCGCCGGGCGGCGTCGACCGCACCCCGGCTCCCCGGGCCTCCCCGCCGACCGCCCGGCGGCGGTCACCGGCACGCCCGTCCCGATCCTCCCCGCGCGGGGCTCCGCCGCCCCGGCCCACCCCGTCGGGGCGTACTCGGCACGCCGTACTCCGCATGCCGAACGCCCCGTGCGACGGCACCCGCACGTGCGATCACCCGGCTCCATCGAACGAGAGCGGAAACGATGCATCCCCCCATCACCGGCATCACACCCCCCAGCCGTGCCACCCTGTCCGGGCTGGTCGGCAACACTCCCCTTCTGCGCGTCTCGGATCCGCTGTCCCGGACGGGGCGCGGTTTCTGGGCGAAGCTCGAAGGCTTCAACCCCGGCGGCATCAAGGACCGGCCCGGCCTCCACATGGTGGAACGGGCCCGCGCCCGGGGCGATCTCGCGCCCCGGGCCCGGATCATCGAGTCCACCAGCGGCACCCTCGGCCTCGGTCTCGCGCTGGCCGGCATGGTCTACGGACATCCCGTCACCCTGGTCACCGACCCCGGACTGGAACCGTCGATGACCCGCCTGCTGACCGCGTACGGGGCACGGGTCGACGTCGTCGCCGAACCGCACCCGGCCGGCGGCTGGCAGCAGGCACGCCGCGACCGGGTCGCCGAGCTGATGCGGCGCCATCCGGGGTCGTGGTGCCCGGACCAGTACAACAACCCCGACAACACCACCGCGTACACCCCGCTGGCCCTCGAACTCGCCGCCGAGCTCGGGCACGTCGACGTGCTGGTGTGCAGCGTCGGCACCGGGGGTCATTCGGCGGGGATCTCGCGCGTCCTGCGGCAGCTGTACCCCGGCCTGCGGCTGGTGGGGGTGGACACCGTGGGCTCCACCATCTTCGGGCAGCCCGCCCGCAACCGGCTGATGCGCGGCCTCGGTTCGAGCATCCATCCGCGCAACGTCGCCTACGAGCAGTTCTCCGAGGTGCACTGGGTCGCCCCGGCGGAGGCCGTCTGGACCTGCCGCCGGCTCGCCGCCTCCCACTACGCGGCCGGCGGGTGGAGCGTCGGCGCGGTCGCCCTGGTCGCCGGCTGGCTGGCCCGTTCCCTGCCCGTGAGCTCCCGGATCGCGGCGGTCTTCCCCGACGGCCCGCAGCGCTATCTCGGCAGCGTCTACGACGACGACTACTGCGCCGCGCACGGCCTGCTGGACTCCCCTCCCGCCGCCGAACCCGACACGATCGGCCGTCCCGACGAGCGGGAGGTCACCCGCTGGACGCGCTGCGCGGCCGTCGTCGACCCACTGACCCTCGGCAGCCCGAACGGCACGGCCGGAACCAACGGCACGGCAGGCGCGGCGGGCACGGCAGGCGCGGCCGGCGCGAAGGAGCGGGCGTGATGGCGGGCACCCTCGCGCAGGTCCGCTCGTACGACCGCTGCGTGCAACTGCTGATGGTGAACCAGTTCACCATCAACCTCGGCTTCTACATGCTCATGCCCTACCTGGCCGCGCATCTGGCGGGGCCGCTCGGGCTGGCCGGCTGGACGGTCGGCCTGATCCTGGGCGTGCGCAACTTCAGCCAGCAGGGGATGTTCCTGATCGGCGGGACGCTGGCCGACCGCCTCGGCTACAAGCCGATGATCATCGCGGGGCTCGGGCTGCGCGTCGCCGGCTTCGCCACCCTCGGGCTGGTCGGCTCCGTCCCCGCGCTGATCGCCGCCTCCGCCGCGACGGGCCTGGCCGGGGCCCTGTTCAACCCGGCCACCCGGGCGTACCTCGCCGCGGCCTCGGGCGGGCGCCGGGTCGAGGCGTTCGCCCTGTTCAACGTCTTCTACCAGGCGGGCATCCTGCTCGGCCCCCTCGTGGGGATGGTGCTGACGGGCATCGGGTTCCGCGTCACCTGCCTGACCGCCGCCGCCGTCTTCGCCGTGCTCGGCGCCGTACAGATCCGGGCCCTGCCCGCCCGGCGGGGCGACGACGCCGCCGGCCGGACGGACGGCCCGCGCGAGAAGGTGCTCGCCCAGTGGCGCGGCATCCTCGCCAACCGGCCGTTCCTGCTGTTCTCCCTGGCCATGATCGGCTCGTACGTGATGACCTTCCAGGTGTACCTGGCCCTCCCCCTGGAGGTCCGGCGCCTGGGCGGTGGAGGGGGCTTCGGCACGGCGGCGGTGGCGGGCCTGTTCGCCGTGTCGGGGCTGAGCACGATCCTGTTCCAGACGCGGGTCACCGCGTGGTGCAAGGCCCGGATGGAGCCGGGCCGCGCGCTGACCTGGGGGCTGCTCACGATGGGGGCGGCCTTCCTGCCGCTGCTGGCCGCCTCACTGGTGTCCGTCCCGGCCGGCGGAACGGGGGCGAAGCTGCTGGCCGCGGGGCCGCCGGCGCTGTCGGCGCTGATGCTGGCGCTGGGCACGATGATCGCCTACCCCTTCGAGATGGACACCATCGTCCGGCTCAGCGGGGACCGTCTCGTGGCGACGCACTACGGGTTCTACAACACGGTCTGCGGCATCGGCATCGCCGTCGGCAACCTCCTCACGGGCGCCGCGCTGGACACCGCGCGGGCCGCCGGGATGTCGGCGCTGCCCTGGCTGGTGCTGTGCGCCCTCGGTGTCGGCTGCACCGCCGCGCTGTACGGGCTGCACCGCGGCGGCCGCCTGACTCCGGCGCCCCCGGAGCGGGTTCAGGCGATCCCGACGGTGTAGGCGGCGCGGTACCCGGAGCCGTCGGCGAGGGGCTTGAGGGTCATGGCGGCTCCGGAGGCCCGGTAGCGGTCGTCGCGCTCGTTGGGGTGCTTCGGAGCGCGCCGGCGGTCGTAGGGCGCCAGCGCGTACGCCTTCAGGAGGAGGTCCTCGGGGAAGAAGAACTGCGAGGTGGTCCCGGCGCCCGCGTCGGGACGCACCTTGAAGTGGATGTGCGGTGCCAGGCCCGCGTACCAGCCGGGCACGATCGTGCGGAACACGGCCCGGCCGGTGGCGTCGGTGATCTGCGTCCCGCGCAGGAAGGTGGCCTTGCCCGTCGAATAGGTGCCCGAGGAGTCGGCCTGCCAGATGTCGACGGCGGCGTCCGCGAGCGGCCGGCAGCCCGCCGACATGCGGACCAGCGTCAGGTCGAGGCGGAACGGCACCCCCTTGCGGCCCTCCGTGACGTCCGACCGGACCTTGTCCAGGTCGAGGTAGTACGGGCCTTCACCGGCCTCCGCCGTGAGCACGCACCCGGGGGCGGCGCTGCCGCCCGACGGCTGGGCGGCCGCGGGCGCGGCGGCCGAGGCCTGACCGGCGGATCCGCGGACCCCGGCCGGGCCGGTACAGGCGGCGGTCAGCGCGGCCGCCCCCGCGGAACCGGCGGCCAGCAGCACCGCGCGGCGGCTGGTCCGGGAGGTGTCGTCGTACTCGGCCATGCGAACCCCTCGCAGCGTTCCTGGACCGTCGCACGCGGACGGCCGCCCACTGCGCCCACCGTGCCGGACGCCCGGCGCCCGCGTCGGCACCGACACCAACAACCAGGCCTTCGGCCCAGCGGCCGGGCGGAGGGTGCCGGCGCCGTGAGCCGGCGGGTCAGGCGGCGCGCTGGCGGATCCAGGCCTGGGTCGAGACGTTCGCGCACGGCATCTGGCGGACCTCCCGGCGGCTGCCGCTGGGCTGGCCCACGTCCTGGAGGCACAGGCCGGTGGCGGCGTTCTGGAACTGGATCGTGCCGTTGGGGAAGGCGAGCGGCAGCCACTGCTGGTTGAACCCGGCGTGGCAGTCCCAGATCTGGACGGTGCCGTCGGCTCCGGTGGCGTCCCTGACGTCGACGCAGCGGTGGCTGTCGAGCGAGATCAGGTTGAGGGTGACCTGCGGGGTGACCCGCTCCTCGAAGAGCTGGTTGGTGGCCCCCTTGCAGCTGAACTGCTGGACGACGGTCCCGTTCCCGGTGTTCCCGCCGCGTACGTCGAGGCACTTGCCGCTCGCGACGTTCGTGTACCGGTACTGGGGCGGAAGGGCGGCCGCGGAGGAGTCCGCGGCCCCGGCGGCGCCGGTGGCACCGAGGAGGCTCGCGGCGGTGACCAGGGCCAGGGTGACGGCGCGGGTGGCGCGTAGACGCATGGGCTTGCTCCCGGGGTGGTGAGGGCGGCGTCCCGGCGCCCGGAGCGGCTGGTGCCGGCTCCGGGCGGGGCAGGTGACGCGAGCACGTGCTGTCGCGGCGTGCTCACCGCACATCCCATCCGATGAAGCGCTTTAGCGGTACATAGCGAATCGGTCATTCCGGTGCCTGCGGGCGGCTGTTGACAACCCTGCGGGTCCGTGGTGGGGGGGCAGCCCGCAGGTCTCAGGTGCCCGTGTAGAACGCGATGGTCGCCGCCGTGGCCGCCGCGGCGGCCTCCGGGTCCGCGCCGGAGGCCGCGTAGGCGGCGCCCCACGCCTCGCCCGACCGGGTCATGAACCCCAGGGCCTCGGGCGAGGTCTGCCAGGCCTCGGCCCGCGCCCTGTCGACGCCGCCGTCCGCGAGGTACCGGCCGAGCCCGAGCAGCGCCAGGTCCCAGCCGACTCCGACGGCCCCCGGCCCGAACCGCCCCCAGAACTCCTCCGGCACCACGGCCGCGTGCTCCAGTTCGAACGCCGTGCGGCCGGAGCCCTCCGCCGCGAGCCGTACCTCGACCTCGCTGAATCCGGGCTCGGGGCCGAACAGCCAGCTCAGCCGCAGCCGCCGCGGCGCGTCGCAGGCGAGGATCCCGCCCCCGGCGTTGCCCTCCAGCTGGTAGTGGCCGCCGGCCTCGAACGCTCCGCTCACCGGCAGGAACCACCGTCCGATGCGCCCGGGCGAGGTCACCGCGGCCCAGACGTCGGCGACGCCGGCTCCGTAGGTGCGGCGCAGCAGCACCGTGCGGGCCTCCTCCGTCCCGGCCGGCCGCGAGCCGACCGCCCGGTGCACCCGTTCGATCTCGTCAGCGATTTCGGTCATGTCCGCTCACTTCCTTGCGGGTCCGCGTCACCGGCCGTCGTGCGCGGGGCAGCAGCCGTCGCGGAGCATCTGGTCCAGCACGGCGCCCCAGCCCTCCCCGGACGGGACCGCGGTGGCCGGGGCGTGCCGGGCGCCTTCGAGTCCGGCGCGTTCGTGGAGGGTTCCGCCGCGCACGGCCGACCGTACGCGGATCAGGTCGGCGAAGTCGGCGAAGGGGTCCCCGTCGATGACGGTGAGGTCGGCGATCTTGCCGGTTTCGACCGTGCCGAGCCGGTCCGCGACGCCGAACACGCGGGCCGGGGCGAGGGTGGCGGTGGTGAGGGCCTCGGCCGGGGAGAAGCCGTACCGGTGCAGGGCGCGCAGGCAGAGGTGGAGGTGGAGGCCGACCGGGGTGAGCGGGGCGTCGGTGCCGAGGACGACGCGGCCGCCGCCCGCGAGGACGGCGCGGTAGGCGGCGACCTCCCGTTCCAGAACGGCGTCCTGCTCGGCGCTCGGCGGCCGGGCGGCCGCGGCCCGTACGGCTTCCACGTCCCAGGGCGGCATCAGGGCGGTCACCCTGGGGTCGGTGGCCGTCGCCGGGTCGGCGCCGAGCAGCGGCAGGGCCGTGAACGGGGTGGCGATGAGGTCGAACGCGCCGTGGGCGTAGACCTCCACGGTGTCCTGGTAGGTGTGGCCGCGGGAGGTCGCGCCGTGGCCGTGCTCGGCCCGTTCGGTGGCGACGAGGTGCGTCGTCAGGTCCTGGCCGCTCTGGATGCCGGGGGCGCACAGGTGGGAGCCGGCGAGGACGCCGAGCCGCTCGTGCGCGAAGCGGGCCGCCTCGGCCATCAGCTCGTACGGGGCCCGGACGTAGGTTTTGACGAAGTCCCAGTCCAGGGCTTCGGCGCGGGCCAGGGAGCGGGCGAGTCCGGCCCGGGTGCGGTGCGCCCGGCCCATGCTGTAGGCGACCCGGGAGCCGTCGAGGAGTTCCCCGCCGGCCAGCATCCGGGGGGCCCGGAGCAGCCCGGCGCGGATGTCCTCACGGAGCCGGGCCTGTTCGTGGGCGGAGCCGCCGAGGGAGACGGTGGTGGTGACGCCGTAGGCGAGGTGGAGCAGGCCCTGGCGGGCTCCGTAGGTGTACGGGTACGGGTGGACGTGGGAGTCCCACAGGCCCGGCAGGACGGTGCCGGTGGAGGCGTCGACGCTGCGGGCCGCGCGCCGGGCGGACCGGTGCGGCCGGTGCGGTTCGACGGCGGTGATCCGTCCGTCCCGGATGAGGACGTCGACGTCGGCGCGGGGCGGGGAGCCGGTGCCGTCCCACAGCAGTCCGGCGTGGACGACGGTGTCGACGGGCGCGGGGCGGCGGTGGTTCAGGGAGACGGGCACGGTCCGGGGCGGTCCGGCGGGCGTACCGGTTCCGTCGAGGGTGAGCAGGCGCAGCCGGGCGCCGCTCTGGTAGAGGAGGGTGCGGCCGTCCGCCGACCAGGAGGGGTGGTCGGCGCTCTCCTCGGTGACCTGGCGGGCGGGTCCGGCGGGGGCGCCGTCGGGGGTGACGGGCAGCAGCCAGAGCGCGGACTCGGCGACGCAGGCGAGGAAGCGGCCGTCGGGCGACCAGACGGGGCCGGAGGCGTAGCGGTCGGACAGGGAGGCGTGCGGAGCGAGCGGGTGGAGGCGGTCCGCGCCGGTGACGGTGTCGACGATCCGGATCAGGTTGTGGCCCTCGCGGAAGCGCCGGTTGAGCCTGTTGCGGTCGCAGAGGGCGACGTACCGGCCGTCGGGCGACCAGCTGGGCGGGCCGGGCAGGCCGCCCCCGCCGAGGGCGGTTGCCAGCGGGGTCTCGGCGCCGGTGGTGAGGTCGCGGACGAGGAGGCGGCCGGACAGGTCGAGGGCGGCGAGGCGCCCGCCGTCCGGGGAGGGGGTTCCGTAGACGCGGCCGCCGGGGGCGAGGACGGTTTCGCGGCCGTCGGCGAGTTCCCGGCGGCGTACGGTGTTCAGCCCGTCGCGGTCGTCGGTGTAGACCAGGGCCCTGCCGTCCGGGGTCCACACCGGCCCCTGGACGTAGGCGGTGACGGGCGCCTGGACGATCCTGCGCGGGACTCCCGTGGTGACGGGCGCGACCCAGAGGGCGTTCAGGGCGGCGAAGGCGACGCTGCGGCCGTCGGGCGAGAGGCTGGGCAGGTGGATGCCGAGCACCGGACGGTTCCGCTCGGCCTCCAGGACGTACTCCTTGACCCGGTAGCGGGGCCGGGTCACTTCGAGGGTGGCGTCGAGGGGGATCTCCCGGCCGACCGGGTCGCGGTGGGGGCGGATCAGCCGGAACCGGCCGTCGAGGGTGACCAGGAGGCTGTCGTCGCCGGTCCAGCGCGGGGGCGCGGGTGCCAGGTCGCCGTCGAGGGCGACGGGGCGGCCGTCCACGTACAGCGTGTGGAGTTCGGCCTTGCGCGGGCCGGGGGCGGCGGACAGCCAGGCGGTGCGCCCGGCCGGGGAGAGCGCCGGGGCGAGCAGGCCGCCCTCGCTCACGGTGTGTTCGGTCCGTACGGTGCCGGTCGCGTCGGCGGCGACGGAGGCGAGGGTGCGGGCGGTCAGGGTCTCCCCGGTGAGGGTGGCGCGGACGAACAGCACCCGGGTGCCGTCCGCCGACCAGACGGGGTCGAAGTCCTCCCAGGCGCCGTCCTGGCCGGGCCCGGTCTGCCCGGGCAGACCGGTCAGGCGGCGCGGGGGCCCGCCGGTGAGGCCCGCGGTCCAGATCCGGTACGGGCAGCCCGTCACGGGGTCGCCGCCGCGTTCGGAGCAGAAGGCGAGGGTGCGGCCGTCGGGGGACCAGGCGGGCGCGCGGTGGTCGAAGGGGCCGTCGGTGAGCCGGCGCAGACCGGATCCGTCGGCGCGCATCACCCAGATGTGGAAGGCGCCGCCGCGGTAGGCGCTCATCGCCACGTGGCGGCCGTCCGGGGAGAACACGGGGCGGCCCGGTTCCAGGTCGGGCGGGGTGAGGGCGGTGGCGGGCGAGCCGTCCGGCGGGAGCGACCAGAGGACGTTCTGCACCTCGGCCACGACGTGCCGCCCGTCGGCGGTGGCGGTCGCCGCGCCGTTGGTGGCCCGGGTGAAGCGGAGCCGGAGCCGGTACCCGGGCGGCGCGGCCGCCGCCAGGGCCGCCGCCGCCCCGGCCGGGGCCGCCGGTGCCGTGGCGGCCGGTGTCGTCGCCGGGTGCGCGGGGGCCGGGACCGCTTCGGCCGGGGAGCGGCCGAGGAGCGCCGTCAGGGCGCCCGCCGAAGCCGCCTGGAGTACCGTCCTTCGTCCGACCCGCAACCCGACCACTCCGCTCGCCTCGCGCACCCGCTTGCGCCGCACGGAGTCCGTACGGCGGCCGCCCCGTCAGCCATCCGAACGATCAAGGCCCGGTTCCGGCAACGGCCCGCGTGCCAAGGGCGTCCGGACGGGGGCCGGGTCCGGGGCCTCGCGGAGGGTCCGGGCGGCGAGGGCGGCGGCCGCGCAGAACAGGACGGGCAGCAGGAGGGCCAGGTCGAGGGAGACGAGGTCGGCGAGCGGCCCGATCACGGCGGGTCCGGCGAGCATGCCCAGGTATCCGAGGCCCGCGACGCGGGAGACGTTGGCGCCGGCGCGGTCCGGGTCGGCGTGTCCGGCCGCGCTGAACAGCTGCGGTACGCAGCCCGCGAGGCCCGCCCCGAAGAGGGTCCAGCCGGCCAGGGCGAGCGGGACGCCGGGCGCGGCCACGGCCAGGGTCAGGCCGGCGGCGGCGAGGGCGCAGCCGTGGCGCAGGACGGCGGCGGGTCCGATCCGTGCGGCGAGCCGGTCGGTCAGGAGGCGGCCGACGGTCATGGCGGTGGCGAAGGAACCGTAGGCGAGGGCCGCGGTGGCGGCGGGGGCGCCGAGGGCGTCCCGCAGGTGCAGGGCGCTCCAGTCGTTGGCCACGCCCTCGCACAGCATGAGCATGAAGGCGAGGACGGCCAGGAACCCGATGCGCGGGGCGGCGCCCCGGCCGGCCCCGGCGGTGGTCTCCGGTTCCGGGGTGGCCGTGGCGGGCTCGGGGGAGGAAGCGGGCAGCAGCGCGGGAGCGGCCAGGGCGGCGACGGCGAGAGCGCCGAGGGCGGTGGCGGTGAGGGCCGCGGTGACGCCGAGTCCCCGGCCCAGCGCGAGGGCTCCGGCCAGCGCGGCGAGGACGCCGCCGATGGAGAAGACGGCGTGGAAGGCGGACATGACGGGCCGCCCGTACCCGCGCTCGACCCGCACGGCGTGGGTGTTCATGCCGACGTCGAGGCAGCCGTTGCCGAAGCCGAGGACGAACAGGGCCGCGCCCAGGGTCCAGGCGTCGCGGGCGAGTGCGGGCAGGACCAGCGCGGCGCCGCACAGGGCGGCGCTGACGGGTACGGCGGCCCTGGCGCCGAACCGGTCGGTGAGCGGCCCGGCCAGCCGCATTCCGGCGAAGGCTCCGCCTCCGAGGAGCAGCAGGAGCCAGCCGAGCAGGGCGTGTCCGATGCCGGTGCGGGCCTCCACGGCGGGGATGTGCACGATCCACATGCCCATGACGAAGCCGTTCAGGGCGAAGTAGACGAAGGTGGCCAGTCTTGCCCGGCGCAGTGATGTCTCCATACGAACGAACATAACGCACATGATTCATGTTCGTACATTGCCTTTCGAACATCGATGTTGTTCAATGTGGGTATGAGTACAGACCGTTTGAGGCAGATCACCGAGGCCGTGCGCGAGAACGGCCGGCGCAGCGTCGCCGAACTCGCGGAGCTCACCGGCGCCTCCGAGATGACGATCCGGCGCGATCTGGAGGCCCTGGCCGACCAAGGGGTGCTGGAGCGGTACCGGGGCGGGGCGCGGAGCCTGCTGCTGCGCGGGGAGGAGGTCCCCTTCGCGCTCCGCGCCCAGGACGGGCCGGAGGCGAAGCGGCGCATCGCCGCCGAGGTCGCCGGCCTGATCGCCGACGGCGAGTCCGTCGTCCTCGACAGCGGCACCACCTGTCTGGAGGTGGCCCGCGCTCTGCACGACCGCCGGCTGACCGTCGTCCCGCTGTCCCTGCACGCCGCCAACGCCCTCGCCGACGCGCCCCGCCTGACGCTGCTGCTGCCCGGCGGGGCGCCCCGCCGCGGCGAGCTCGCGCTGACCGGCCCGCTGACCGAGGCCTCCCTCGCCGCGCTGCGCTTCGACACCGCCGTCATCGGCTGCTGCGGTCTGACCGCCGCCGACGGTCTCACCGCCTACGACCTGGCCGACGCCGCCGTCAAGCGGGCGGCGATCGCCTCGTCCCGCCGCGTCATCGCCGTCGCCGAGGGCGCGAAGCTCTCCCGTACGGCGCTCGCGCACGTCCTGCCCGCCGCGGCGCTGCACGCCGTCGTGACCGACGAGGCCGCTCCCGCCGACGCGGTCGACGCGCTCGCCGCCGCCGGCGTCACCGTACGGAAGGTGTGAGGAGATGCCCTCGAACCCGCCCCCGGTGCTGCTCTTCGACCTCTTCGGGGTCATCGCCCGCCACCAGTCCCCGGGGGGCCGCGCACGGCTCACGGAGACGGCGGGCGTGGCCGCGGCGCCCTTCTGGGAGGCCTACTGGGCGCTGCGTCCCGACTACGACCGCGGTGACGTCGACGGCCCCGCGTACTGGAGGCGGGTGGCCGACTCGCTGGGGACCCGGTTCGACGCGGAGACGACCGCCCGGCTCGTCGAGGAGGACGTCGCGAGCTGGAGCGCGGTCGACGAGCGGATGGTGGACCTGGTCGGCGAACTGGCTTCCGCCGGGCGGCGGACCGCCCTGCTGTCCAACATCCCCGAGGAGCTCGCCGTCCACTACGAACGGCACCGGCCCTGGCTGGCACGGTTCGAGGTACGGGCCTTCTCCTGCCGCATCCGCCACGCCAAGCCGGAACCGGACGCCTACCGGTGGTGTCTGACGGCCCTCGGCGCCGAACCGGGGCAGGTCCTCTTCGTCGACGACCGGCAGGAGAACGTCGAGGCCGCCCGGGCGCTCGGGATGCGCGGCCACCTCTTCACCGGCCCCGACGCCCTCACCGAGGCCCTCGCCGCGGATCCGGTGCCGCGCCCGGGGGCGTGAGCGGCGGACCGCTCCGGGCGGGCGGCGGCGTGCCGAAGCCGTTCCCGCGCGCGACGATGGGGGGATGGACGGCTCTCTCGGTGAGGTCAGCACCCCGGGGCGGGTCGCGGACGACGGGGAGGGGATCAGCGCGCAGGAACTGGCGCTCGCGGCCCGCAACCACGGACTCCCGCTGGAGGCCCTGCGCTACGAGGTGACCCCGGCCGGGCTGCACTACGTACTGGTCCACTACGACATCCCCGCCGCGGAGGCCGGCACCTGGCGGCTGTCCGTCGGCGGGCGGGTCCGGACCCCGCTGGACTTGGACGTGGCGGCGCTGCGCGCGCTCCCCGCCGTCACCCACCGGGTCACGATGGAGTGCGCGGGCAACGGCCGGGCACGGCTGCTGCCCCGGCCCGTCAGCCAGCCCTGGCTGGTCGAGGCGGTGGGCACCGCGGAGTGGACGGGCGTGCCGCTGCGGACGGTGCTCGCCGAGGCCGGGGTGCTGCCGGACGCCGTCGAGGCCGTGTTCACGGGCGCCGACCACGGGGTCGAGCGGGGCGTCGAGCAGGACTACCGGCGCAGCCTGCCCGTGCGGGTGGCCACCGGGGAGGACCCGCCGGTGCTGATCGCGTACGCGATGAACGGCGGGCCGCTGCCGCCGCAGCACGGCCACCCGCTGCGGCTGGTCGTACCCGGCTGGTACGGCATGGCGCACGTGAAGTGGCTGCGGGACATCACCCTGGCCGACGCCCCGTTCACCGGTTTCCAGCAGAGCGTGGCCTACCGGTACCGGCAGGCCCCCGACGACCCGGGCGTGGCGGTGACCCGGATGCTGCCGCGCGCGCTACTGGTTCCGCCGGGCTTCCCCGACTTCATGTCGCGGGTCCGCGTCGTGCGGCCGGGCCCGGTGCGTCTGGCGGGGCGGGCCTGGTCGGGGGGCGGGCCCGTCGTACGGGTGGAGGTGAGTGCGGACGGGGGCGCCGGCTGGGCGAGGGCGCGGCTCGCGCCGCGGGAGCCGGGCGGGTGGGCCTGGCAGGCGTGGCGGTACGACTGGACGGCGACGCCCGGCCGCCACACCCTCTCGGCCCGCGCCACCGATGCGGAAGGGCGTACGCAGCCCCTGGAACAGCCCTGGAACCGCGGAGGGTTTGGCAACAACCTCGTCCAGCGGGTCCCGGTGCTGTGCTGCCGCTGAGCGCCACGGCTCAGGCCAGCAGCTCGGGCCCGTTGTTGCGGACGTTGTTCACGGCGGTGGACACCGCGCGGACGTCCAGCCGGCCGGCCGCGGGGGCGGTGAGGAGGGCGCGCAGGTCGTGCGGGTCCTGGTGGGCGGGGTCGAGCCAGGTGTCGTAGTCGGCGGGGGCGAGCGCCAGCGGCATCCGGGGGTGGACGCGGCCGGCGGCGTCGGTGGCCTCGGTGGTGATGACGGTGCAGGTAGCCCACCACGCGGCCGGGTCGTCCCCGTCGGTGACGGACGGGTCGCGCCAGAACTCGTACAGGCCCGCCATCGCCATGACGGAGCCGTCCTCGGGGCGGATGAAGTACGGCTGCTTGTACGCCTTGGCCCGGTCGGTGGCCGCGACGGGCTGCCACTCGTAGAAGCCGTCGGCGGGCAGCAGGCAGCGGCGCTTGGCGAACGCCCGGCGGTAGGCGGGCTTCTCCTCCACCGTCTCCACCCTGGCGTTGATCATTCTGGCCCCGCCTGACGGGGACTTCGACCAGGACGGCACCAGTCCCCAGCGCAGGGGCCGCAGCTGCCGCTCCAGTACGCCGGTCTCCCGGTCCGCGCGCTCCAGCACCGCCCAGACGGGGTCGGTGGGGGCGACGTTCCAGCTGGGCGGGAGCACCGGGCCGGTCTCCCGCCGGGTGACCTGGAACAGGCCGGTCAGGTCCTCGGGGCTGCGGGTGGAAGCGTAACGGCCGCACATGCCACCCAGCCTGCCACGCCCGGGCCCCCTCGCGCGTCAGGCGCCGCACCCGGTGGCGGTCCCGCGGCCCCGGCGGGGGCGGGCGGGCGGTAGCGTGCCGTCGGGATGGCATGTCCCACTCATCCACCGGGCAGCGAGGTACCCATGGCACACGAGAACACGGTCGCCCCCGCCGGGCGGGTGCGGCGGCTGGAGGAGGACGTCGTGGTCGCCGCCTCCCCGGCGGAGGTCCACCGGCTCGTCTCCGACCTGCGGAACATGGGCCGCTGGAGCCCCGAATGCCGGCGGGTGTGGGTTCCCCGCCGGCCCGCCCGGGCCGGCAGCGCCTTCGTCGGGTTCAACCGGCGGGGGCCCTTCCTGTGGTTCACCACCGGGCGGATCACCGCGCTCCGCGCGCCCGTGGCCCCGGACGGTACGGGCGAGTTCACCTTCGACGTCGGCGTCTTCGGTCTGCCCATCGCCCGGTGGGGCTACCGCTTCGTGCCCGAGGGCGACGGCACCCGCGTCACCGAGACCTGGGAGGACCTCCGCAGCGGACGCGGCTCCCGTACCGCCGACGCCCTGGGCGCCGTCTTCGCGGGGACCACCCCGCAGCGCCGCGTGGCCGTCAACCGGGCGGGGATGCGGACCACCCTCGCCCGCATCGCCGCCGCCTGCGGACCCCGTACGGGCGGGGCCTGAGACGACGGCCCGTATGGGACGACGGCCTGCCCGGGGCGGCGGGTCCCGTGGTCGCGGTGACGGTCCTCAGCGGGGCGCGCCGGTCTTCAGGCGGCGCCGTCCTTGAGGGAACGGCCGAACTGCTCGTCCAGGACGGACAGCCGGCGCCAGTACTCGTCCTCGTCGATCTCGCCGGACGCGAAGCGGCGCCCGAGGATCGCGATCGGCGAGCTCCCGCCGTACGCGGCTCCCCGGTCCCGCCACGGCGCCCGGCGGCCGAGCCCGCCGGTGCGGCGGAACACGGTGACGACGCCGATCACGACCGCCGCCCAGATCAGCGGGAAGAACAGGATCCACGGGCCGGGCCCGTCGTACGCGAGGGTGGTGAGGGTGTTCATGTCGGTTCAGCTCCTCGGAAGCGGGGACTTTTCGTCGTGCTCCGAGACTCGCTCCGGGAAGGGGTCCGGGGCGTCGTACGGCCGGCTGCACTGCGGCTACTCCCCCGGGAGTACCCGCGCCCGGGCGGGTCAGCCCAGCCAGCCGGGTCTGACCAGGCCGGACTCGTAGGCCAGGACGACCAGTTGGGCGCGGTCCCGGGCCCCGAGCTTGAGCATCGTCCGGCTGACGTGTGTCTTGGCGGTGAGCGGGCTGACGACCAGGCGCCGGGCGATCTCCTCGTTGGACAGGCCCATGCCGACCAGGGCCATCACCTCCCGCTCCCGGTCCGTCAGCCGGTCCAGGCCGGCGCCCGCGCCGGTCGCGGCGGGCCGCTTGGAGCGGGCCGCGAACTCCGCGATCAGCCGACGGGTGACGCCCGGGGACAGCAGGGCGTCACCGTCGACCACCGCTCTCACCGCGCGCAGCAGTTCCTCCGGTTCGGTGTCCTTGACGAGGAAGCCGGAGGCACCGGAGCGGATCGCCTCGAAGACGTACTCGTCGAGCTCGAAGGTGGTGAGCATGACGACCCGGACGGCGGCCAGCGCCGCCTCCTCGGTGATCTCGCGGGTGGCCGCGAGCCCGTCAAGCACGGGCATCCGGATGTCCATGAGGACGACGTCGGGAAGCAGTTCCCGCACGAGCCCGAGGCACTCCCGGCCGTCGGCCGCCTCCCCCACGACCTCGATGTCGGGCTGGGCATCGAGGAGGGCACGGAAGCCGGCCCGTACGAGGAGCTGGTCGTCGGCGAGCAGCACACGGATCACGGCGCCCCCTCGGGCGGGGCGGCCTTCAGCGGGAGTCGCGCGACGACCCGGAAGCCGCCGTCCGGCCTCGGTCCGGCCTCGACGCTGCCGCCGAGGGCGCCGGCCCGTTCGCGCATCCCGATGAGTCCGTTGCCGCCGCCTTCCGCGCCCTCGGGGGTGTGGGGCGCGGTGGCGGGGCCGTCGTCCTCGACCCGCAGTTCCAGGGAGCGGGGCTGCCAGTCGAGGCGGAGGCCGGCGGTGCGCGAACCGGAGTGCCGTACGACGTTGGTCAGGGCCTCCTGGAGGATGCGGAACGCGGCGAGGTCGGCTCCGGGCGGCAGCGGGCGCGCCCGCCCCCTGGTCTCGGACCTCACGGTCAGCCCGGCGGCGGCGGCCTGTTCGAGGAGTTCGGGCAGGCGGTCGAGGCCGGGGGCGGGGGCGCGGGGGGCGTCGCCGGGGGTGCGGAGCGTGTCGAGGACCTGCCGCACCTCTCCCAGGGCCTCCTTGCTGGCCGTTTTGATCGTGGTGAGCGCGGTGCGGGCCTGTTCGGGGTCGGAGTCGAGCAGGGCCAGGCCGACCCCGGCCTGCACGTTGATCACCGAAATGCTGTGGGCCAGGATGTCGTGCAGTTCGCGGGCGATCCGCAGCCGCTCCCCGTCCGCCCGGCGTCGGTCGGCGGCCGCCCGCTCGGCCCGCTCCCGGGCCCACTGTTCCCTGCGGACGCGGACCAGTTCGGAGACGGCGAGGACCGCGAGGATCCAGGCGGCGACGCCCAGCTCCTGGGCCCAGGGCGCGGGACCGTCACCGGCGGGCGGCAGCCACCGGTAGAGCCAGTGCCCGATGAGGAGGTGGCCCGCCCAGAACAGGGCGACCGCGCCCCATGCGGCTCTGCGGTGACCGGCGATGACGGCCGCGAAGCAGGCCACGGCGAGGCTGATGAAGACCGGGCCGTAGGGGAACCCGGCACCGAGGTAGACCAGGGTGACGGCGCTGACCCCGTACACCACGGCCACCGGATACCGGTGCCGGACGACGAGCAGCGCGGGCCCGAGCAGCAACAGGAGACGGGGGAACCATCCCAGGTCCGCCCCGTCGCCCTGGGCCCGCGCGGCCCACCCCGAGCCGATCTGCGCGAGGACGGCGACGAGCAGCGCGGACCGCCAGGCCGGGCCCCGCCCCGCCCGCTCGGCCCACCGTCGCCACGGTGGCCCCTGATGCCCGCGCCGCTCTTCCATACGGCCACGCTAGACCGCACCCCAGGTCACCGGCGTCACCCCGGCGTAGCGTTTCCCCCGTACTCCCCTGGTAGTACCTGGTCGTACGCGAGGTGGTGAACCTGGTGGTGCGTCCGGTGGTGCGCCCCCTGCACCGCGCCCCGGATGCGTGCGCGTCGGCTCGGCGCCAGGGTGGAGGCATGGAGCACGCACCGGTGGTCGTACACCGCATCTCGCCGTCCGGCGGCCGCCGGGTGTCCCTGCGCGCCCAAGGCCGCGAGACGGTCCTCGGCGTCGCGCACGGCGACGGCGACGTGATCGAGTTCCTGCGGCGCGCGGAGGTGCCCGACCCCGACGAACTGGTGCTGGGCGGGGCCTCCCGGCTCCTGGAGTGGCAGGGCGACGGTCCGCACGTCTACGAGGCCGAACCGACGTCCTCCGACGTGCCCTGACAGCGGCCCGGCCTGGCCCGGCCCGCGTCCCGGCCCCGGTCCCGGCCCGGGCTCCGGCCTGCCGGACTGCCGAATTCCGGCCAAATCATGTTGTGCTCATGACATCTCAAGACCCCTGTGGGACTCTCCGTGGCGCGCGCACTCCGCACCGCCCTCGCACCACACCCCCACAAGGACGTGTCAAGGAGGAGCGACATGAAGCACCTCGCGAAACTCGCCGTGACGATGACGGCCGTCGCGGCCGCGCTCGGCGCCGCCACCACCGCCGCGGCGGCCGGTGACGCCGCCGACCAGAAGGCCGACGGCGTCATCGTGGTCGCGGGCAACACCTGCACCTGGACCAACGCGAGCACCAGCGCCACCCCGCCGAGCGCCCTCACCGTCGACCGCACCACGATCAACAAGCCCGGAGGCAACCTCGCCTGCGGTGGCGGCCTCAACGCCTCCCTCAACAACAACCCGGCGTTCACCTTCGACGACACCGCCGCCACCGCGCGGACCGACCTCATCGACATCACCGGCCAGCAGAGCTTCATCTCCTGTCGCTACAAGGCCGCGAACATCGTCTGGGACCGCGACGGAACCACCCGCAAGTACCTGAACCGGGCCTTCAACGCCACCAAGGCCTCGGGCAGCTTCCTGTGCCCGGCCACCGTCACCACCCCGGCCGGCGGCGCCTCCATGCTGTTCCGCTGACCGGCGCTCCTGCCGGGCCGGCCACCCACCGGCCCGGCAGGACGCCCCGGGCACCCCCCGGCCGCCACGACCGGGTCGCAGGCCCGGGCACGGGGCCGCAGCATGGAAGCACGCGCCCTGGACGAGGAGGCCGGTCATGGCCGAGGAGGACCCCCCTCCGTCAGCCGCCGGCCCCCTGGTGGGGTCCGCGGCGGCGGGAGGCTTGCTCGACGTCCTCGGCGTGGCCTCCGTGGTCCTCGACGACGAGGGCCGGATCAGGCTGTGGAGCCCGCAGGCCGAAACCCTGTTCGGATACCCTGCCGCGGAGGCCCTGGGACGGTACGCCGCACAGCTGCTGGTCGACGAGGACCACCGCGACGAGGTGCTGGCCCTGTTCGCCCACGTGATGACGGGCGAAGGCGCATGGGCCGGGTCCTTCCCCATACGGCACCGCGACGGCCGCTCGGTGCTCGTCGAGTTCCGGAACATGCGCCTGGAGGCCGACAGCGGCCGGCGGTACGCGCTCGGCCTGGCGTCCGAGCAGGCCACGCTGCGCCGCGTCGAACGCGACCTAGCCCTCTCGCTGCGCCTGGTCGACCAGTCCCCCATCGGCCTGGCCGTCCTCGACACGGACCTGCGCTACGTCCTGGTCAACCCCGCCCTGGAGCGGATCAACGGCGTGCCCGCGGAACGGCACCTGGGGCAGCGGCTCGGGGAGATCCTGCCCTTCCTCGACGCGCACGCCGTCGAGACGCGGATGCGCCGGGTCATGGAGACCGGCGTACCGATGCTCGACGAGTTCACCACCGGCCGCATCCCCGGCGACAGCGAGGGCGAACACGCCTGGCTGACCTCGATCTACCGGCTCGACGACCAGGCCTCCCGGGTCATCGGGGTCGCCGTGTCGGTCGTGGACGTGACCGAGCAGCACCGGACGGCCACGGCGGCCGCGCACGCCCGCCGCCGCCTGTCCCTGATCGCCGACGCCTCCGTCCGCATCGGCACCACCCTCGACCTGGACATCACCGCCCGGGAGCTGGCCGACGTCGTGGTCCCGGAGGTCGCCGACATCGCCGCCGTCGACGTGCTCGACACCATCCTCACGGGCACGCGGCCGGGCGGGGCCCTACAGGACGGGTCCGTACGGTTCCGCGCGCTCGCGGTGAAGGCGGCCTACCGCAATCCGGCCGAGGAGGCCGCCGACCCCGTCGGGGAGGTGGCGCTGTACGGTCCGGGCCGGCTGGTCTCCCGCTGCGTCCGTACGGGCCGGCCGGTCCTCGTACCCCGGGTCCTCCCGGCGGACCTGCCGCGCATCGCCCGCGACGAGGACGCGGCCCGCCTCCTGGGCGCCGCCGGACTGCACTCCTACCTGGCGGTCCCGCTGATCGCCCGCGGCCAGGTCCTCGGCGCGCTCGACCTCAAGCGGGCCCGCAACCAGGTGCCCTTCAGCCAGGACGACGTCCTGCTCGCCTCCGAACTCGCCGCGCACGCGGCCGTGTCCATCGACAACGCCCGCTGGTACCAGCGCGAGCGGCACGCCGCCCTCGCCCTCCAGCGCCACCTGCTGCCGCAGGACCCCCGGACCGCCCCCGGTCTGGACATCGCCTACCGCTACCAGCCGGCCGGGGCCGCGGACGAGACCGGCGGCGACTGGTTCGACGTCGTCCCGCTGCCCGGGGACCGGACCGCGCTGGTCGTCGGCGACGTCATGGGCAGCGGCATCAACGCCGCCGCCACCATGGGGCAGCTGCGCGCCACCGCCCGCGCCCTGGCCCGCCTCGGGCTCGAACCCGCTACGGTCCTCACCCACCTGGACGCGGCGACCGCCGACCTCGGCGAGGCGATGGCCACCTGCGTGTACGGCGTCTACGACCCGCACACCCGCCAGTGCCACATCTCCACCGCCGGCCACCTGCCGCCCGTCCACCTGCGCCCCGGCCGTCACCCCCAGCTGCTGCGCCTGAAGACGGCGGTCCCCCTCGGCGTCGGCGGCGTCCCCTTCGGCACCACGACCGTGCACCTGGGCCCCGGCGACGAGCTGGTCCTGTACACGGACGGGCTGGTCGAGACCCGCGACCAGGACATCGACACCCGCCTGCTCACCCTGACCGACCTCCTCGCGGGGCCGCACCGCCCGATCGAGGAGACCTGCGACCTGCTGCTCTCGGCGCTGCGCCGCCCCGACACCCACGACGACGTGGCCCTGCTCATCGCCCGCACCCACACCTAGGGGGTGCCGTCAAAGTCCGGTCTGCCCGTGCGGCGGGCGGGCCCGGATCCGGGCGGCGAGGACGGCGACGTCGTCCTCCGCGTGCTGCGCGTCCAGACCGGCGACGACGGCGTCCGCGGCCTCCGCGACTCCCCCGCCGGCCGGGATCCGCAGCGCCGTGAGGCGGGCCAGGGAGGCGTCGATGTCCTCACCGCGGCGCTCGACCATCCCGTCCGTGTAGAGCAGCAGGGTGTCCTCCTCGCCGAGGGGGTGGGCCACCGACTCGTACCCGCCCAGTCCCGTGCCCAGCGGCGGTCCGACGGGGACGTCGACGAGCCGGCCCGTCCCGTCCGCGGCGAACACCGCGGGCGGCAGGTGCCCGGCGCTGGCGTACACGGCCGTGCCGCGCGCGGGGTCGACCCGCACCAGCAGGCAGGTCGCGGGGCGGCGGGCCGGGTCCTCGGCGACGAGCGCGTCGAGCTGGCGCAGCACCCGGTGGGGGGCCAGGTCGGTGGAGGCGACCTCGCGCAGGGTGGAGCGGTAGGCGTTCATGTCCACCGCGGCATCGAGGCCGTGGCCCATGACGTCGCCGACGACCAGCAGGGTCCGGCCGAAGTGGAGCCGTACGGTCTCGAACCAGTCGCCGCCGACGAGGGCGCTCGTCCCGACGGGCAGGTAGCGGCCGGCGACCAGGAGGTTGGGGTGCGGGCGGCCGGGGTCCGCCACGAGGGCCCGCTGGAGGTTCAGGGCGACGCTCTCGGTGGCGGCGAGCCGCCGCGCGTGGCGGACGTGCACGGCGGTGACCCGGGCCGCGAAGTGCAGGGCGGCCGCCTCGGCGTCGGTGAATCCCGTGCCAGTGCGCACGGCGAGGACGGTTCCGTACGAGGTGCCCTGCCGGGCGAGGGCGACGGACAGGCCGTGCACCGGGGCGCTGCCCGGGCGCAGGGTCCAGCTGCGCAGCGGGTGTCCCTCGTCGACGGCGCGGACGGCGGGCCGCCCGCCCTGGAGCGGGTCGCGCAGCAGGTGGCCGACCCCGGCCACGGCGACGCGTTCGGTGCGGCCCTCGACGGTCACGTCCACGGCCGCCGCGTCGCACAGGGTGCGGAACAGGAACGCGGCCAGCTCCCGGCAGGTGGTGCGTTCGTCGTCGGTCGTGCCGATCGCTTCGAGGGCTTCGGCGGGGGCGCGCAGGTGGTGGTGCGCGCCGTCGCGGTCCGACACAGTGCCTCCGCCCGGCGGGCGGCCCCGTGCGGGCCGCCGGTCGGTCCATTCCACCAGCCGCGGCCGCGGGCGGGCGGGGCAGCGCGCCGGGGGTTCAGCGCGGCGGGGTGAGCCGCTCCCACAGGAAGGTGTGGACGAGGGCTTCGTTGAAGGCGGTCTGCGCGTGGTCGGTGGCGCCGGCGTGGCCGCCGCCGAGGTGTTCGTGGAAGAGCACGGGGTGGCCGTGTTCCCGGAGGCGGGCGGCCATCTTCCGTGCGTGTCCGGGGTGGACGCGGTCGTCGCGGGTGGAGGTGAGCAGGAGGAGCGGCGGGTACGGGGGTCCGTCGGCGCGGATCTGGTGGTAGGGGGAGATCCGCTCCAGGTGGGGCCGGTCGGCGGGGTCGTCCGGGTTGCCGTATTCGGCGGTCCAGCTGGCTCCGGCGAGGAGCTTGTGGAAGCGGAGCATGTCCAGGAGCGGTACGTGGGCGACGGCCGCGCCGAACAGTTCCGGGTCGCGGGTGAGCAGGGCGCCCATGAGGAGGCCGCCGTTGCTGCCGCCCTCGATGCCGAGCTGGGCGGGGGTGGTGACGCCCCGGTCGGTGAGGTCGCGGGCGACGGCGGCGAAGTCCTCGAAGGCCCGGACGCGGTGGGCGCCGAGGGCGGCCTGGTGCCAGGCGGGCCCGTACTCGCCGCCGCCGCGGATGCCGGCGACGACGTACGTGCCGCCGCGCGCGAGCCAGGTGCGGCCCGTGACAGCGCTGTAGTGCGGGACGAGGGGGATCTCGAAGCCGCCGTACCCGTAGAGGAGGGTGGGGCCGGGGCCGGGCCGGTCCTCGGGGCCGATGACGAAGTACGGCACGCGCGTGCCGTCCGCGGAGGTCGCGAAGTGCCGGCTGACGGCGAGGCCGGCGGTGTCGAAGAGGGCCGGGCCCTGCTTGACGCTCTCGCCGCCGTCCTGGGTGCCGGCGGTGCCGCGGTGGAGGGTGGCGGGCTGGAGGAAGCCGGAGACGTTCAGGAAGTACTCGTCGCTCACGTCGGGGTCGGTGCACACGACGGAGGCCGTGGACAGCGGCGGCACCCCGGCGAGGGGCGCCCGGTCCCAGCCGTCGGGGCCGGGGGTGAGGAGCTCCAGGCGGGAGGTGACGTCGGCGCGGACGGCGAGGAGGAGGTGGTTGCGGGTCCAGCTGTAGTCGGCGAGGGCGGTGCGCTCGTCGGGGGCGAACAGGACGGCGGGTTCCCTCTTGCCGGCCCGGTAGTCCTCGAAGTCGAAGGCGAGGAGGGTGCCGGTGGCGTGGCCGAGCCACGGCGACCTGGTGGTGACCAGCAGCCATTCTCGGTGGACGGAAGCGGCCGCGTCGTCGGGTACGTCGATCCGCTGGGGCGGGGCTCCGGCCTCCTGCGGGAGGAGGAACAGCCGCTGGTTCCAGAAGTCGATCTGGCGGTGGACGAAGTCCCGTTCGAAGCCGGGCGTGTCGTCGTGCCAGCCGCTGGCGGAGAGGTCGGAGGGTTCTCCCTCGTAGACGAGCTCGGCCTGGTCGAGGGGGGTGCCGCGGCGCCAGCGGCGCACCTGGAGGGGGTAGCCGGACGTGGACATCGTGCCGGGGCCGAAGTCCGTCCCGATCCAGACGTGGTCGTGGTCGATCCAGCCGATGCGGGTCTTGGCCTCCGCGACCTCGAAGCCGCCCTCGACGAACTCCTTGGATTCCAGGTCGAACTCGCGGACCACGCCGGCGTCCGCGCCGTCGCGCGAGAGCAGGAGCAGGGCGTGCCGGTGGTCGGGGGCGAGGACGCGGCTGCCGGCCCAGGACCACTTCTCGCCCTCGGCGTCGGCGAGGGCGTCCAGGTCGAGGACGGTTTCCCAGGCGGGCTGCTCGGTGCGGTACTCCTCCAGGGTGGTGCGCCGCCAGATGCCGCGGACGTGGTCGGCGTCCTGCCGGAAGTTGTAGAGGTGGCGGCCCCGGCGGACCGGGTACGGGATCCGGCCGTCGTCGTCCAGGACCTCGCGCACCTCCCGCTCCAGCAGCTTGAAGGCGCTGTTCCCGGTGACCGCGGCCACGGTTTCGGCGTTGCGTTCCCGGACCCAGCCGAGGGCGGCCTCGCCGGTCACGTCCTCCAGCCAGAGGTACGGGTCGTTGGGGGCTTCTTCGCTCATCCACCGATTGTGCCGCAGGCGGGGCGGGCCGTCCGGCCGACGGACGGGAACGGCCGCACCCCGCCCGCGGGGCGGCCGTTGCCAGGGCCTACGGTGGTCGGCCGGGGAGAGGAGTGACCATGGGGGCACTGGAATTGCCGCGCGAGTACCGGCCGGGCAGGGGCGGGACGATCACGACTCTGATCATCCTCGCCCTCAAGAGCGGCTTGTTCCTGTTCATCATGTGGACCGAGGAGCTCTTCTCCCGTGACGTGATGGTCTGGGTGAGCGTGGCGCTGGCCCTCTTCGTCCTGCCGATCATGGTCCGCGCGCCGTGGACCGTCACCGTGGCCGACCACAGCGGTATCCGGCACCGGGGGATCTTCCTGACGCGCCGGATCCCCTGGACGGAGATCGAGGACATCAGGGTCGCCACCCCGCGCGGGCCCGGCAACAGGGCCAATCCGTACGCGTACGCCTACCTGACGGGCGGCAAGCGCAAGCTGCTGATGCACGTCGGCGACGGGGAAGCCGGACTGGCCGGCGAGGTCGCGTTCCTGCGTGCGGCCCTGGCCCGGTCGGTCGGCACGGACCCGGTGCCGGACACCCCCGCCGCCTGACCGCCGGGGGCCGCCCTCACCCGGTGCCGTGACCGGAACCGTGCGTGGCTGGTGCCGTGACCGGAACTAGTCGAGGAGGCCGAAGCCCTCCGGGAACTCCTCCAGGAACTCGCGGCGGGCCGGGTCGGCTTCGGCTTCGGCCATCGCCCCGAGCATGTCGCCCAGTTCGCCGCGCTGCTCCCCCGACAGTTCGCCCACGAGCTGGGCCACGCCCTCCAGGACCTTGACGGCGTCGTCCGCGTCCAGCGGCTCTTCCTCGCTGTCCTCGACGAAGCGCAGTACGTCGACCAGGGCCTCGGCCAGGGCATGGGTCAGGGACGGGTACACGGGCATGAGGGGGATCTCCCAGCGGGTTCATGACGACAGAGCCCGCTCATCCCACCACGCGCCTCCGACAACCCGAGCCCCGGGGCCGGGGTTTCCTCAGGCGGACCGCTGGTGGAGGCCGTCCAGAAGGGCCAGTTCGGTCTCGGAGAGGCGCAGGGTGCCCGCGGCGACGTTGGCGGTGAGGTGGTCGGGGTTGCCGGTGCCGGGGATGGCCAGCAGGTGCGGGCCGCGGTGCAGGGTCCAGGCCAGGCGGACCTGCGCCGGGCTCGCGCCGTGGGCCCGCGCGACGGTGAGGACCTCCTCGCTCTCGGCGCCGCTCGCGCCGCCCTCGCGGCCGGTGGTGGCGATCGAGTAGAACGGTACGAAGGCGATGCCCTCCTCGCCGCAGAACCGTACGAACTCGTCCTGGTCCGGCCGCATTCCGATGCCGTACGGGTTCTGCACGCAGACGACCGGTGCGATGGTGCGGGCCTCGGCGAGCTGTTCCGGGGTGACGTTGGAGACGCCGAGGTGGCGGATGAGGCCGGCCTCGCGGAGCTCGGCGAGGACGCCGAAGCGTTCGGCGAGGGAGTCGGTGCCGAGGATGCGCAGGTTCACGAGGTCGAGGTGGTCCCGGCCGAGCTGGCGCAGGTTCTCCTCGACCTGCCCGCGCAGCTGCGCGGGTCCGGCGTGCGCCGCCCATTCGCCGGACAGGTCGCGGGCCGGGCCGACCTTGGTGGCGATGACCAGGTCGTCCGGATAGGGGCCACCCAGGGCGCTGTTGATGAGCTCGTTGGCGGAGCGCAGCGAGGAGAAGTAGAACGCGGCGGTGTCGATGTGGTTGACGCCGAGTTCGACGGCCTTGCGCAGGACGCCGATGGCGCGGTCGCGGTCGCCCGGAACGGCGTCGGCGCGCAGCGCCGGACCGTTCTGGGGCAGGCGCATCGCGCCGAAGCCGATGCGGTTGACCTCCATGTCGCCGAGCTTCCAGGTGCCCGAGGCCGATGCGTTGATCGTTTCTGTGGTCATGCCGGGGATGATCGCCCATGCGGCGCTCCGGCCGCCACCGGGATTGGCGTGCGGTGGCGGCCGGGCCCGGCTGTCAGCCCCGCCGGGCGCGCAGGACGCGGAAGGCGGTGTACAGGGCGAGTGCCGTCAGGGCCAGGACGGTGGTGGTTTCGATGAGCTGGGTCTGCCAGTAGTGCGACACGGGGTGGTAGTCGGCGTACCGGCCGGTGACCTGGAGGTCGGCGGGACAGACGCCCATGCCGCCGGAGCGTTCGCGGCAGGCCCATGAGGGCAGCCGCTCGCCCGTGGCGGTGAGGAGTCCCGAGTCGACCAGGAAGGAGGAGCGCGGCAGCGCGAGGTCCGCGTACTCGGACAACGGGGTGGTCCTGGTCACCGGGGTGAGGACCGACCAGCGCAGGTACCCGAACAGCACGAGGACCAGGCCCGTGACACCGCCCGCCACCAGCATGGCGGGCAGCGTGCGCCGCAGCCACTGGCCGACGACGGCTCCGACTCCCACGCCCAGCAGGCAGTAGGCGACGATGACCGGGCCGGTGGCCTCGTACGTGCCCCGGTCGGCCCAGGAGAGCTGGTGGCTGCCCGCCACCGGAGCCCAGCCGAGGCGGTACACGCCGATCATGGCGGCCGCGCACCCCGCCGAAACCACCGCGGCGACCACGGTCTTCGAGGCGAGCCAGGCCTTCGGGGTCGTCGACTGGGTCAGGGCGAGCCGGTAGGTGCCGCTCTCCGTCTCCCGGGCCAGCATCGGGCCGGCCACGAACGCCGCCACCAGCACCGGCAGGAGCAGCATGCCGCGGCCCGCCCCCTCCATGGCGATGCGCAGCATGCTGTACCAGCGGTTCGGGTACAGCGTTCCCGGTTCTGAGGCCAGCAGTCGCAGGGCGACGGCGGCGACGAGGGCGGCGGCGACGGCGACGGGCAGCGCCCACAGGGCGCGCCGGTGCTGGCGGACCGCGACCCAGCGCGGGCCGTTCAGGGTCAGGGCGCTCATCCCCGCACCGCCCCGGTGGCGGCGGGACGGACGTCGAGGGCCGGGACGGCGAGGGCCGGGGCGTCGGGGGCGCGGAGGTGCGCGAGCAAGAGTTCCTCCAGGGTCGGGTAGGCGGTCTGCCACGTCCCGGGGGCTATCGGGCCCCCCGGCCTTACGAGGGTGACCAGTTGACGGCCGGTGGTGCGGGATTCGACGACGGTGTGCGCGGCGAGCTCGCCCGCGGCCGCGGCGGGGCCGGTCAGCAGGCGGTGGCTCGCGATGACGTCCTCGATGGGGCCGGAGAGGCGGATCCGGCCGCCGTCGACGAGGAGCAGGTGGTCGCAGGCGCCTTCCAGCTCGGTCAGGAGGTGCGAGGACATCACCACGGAGGTGCCGTTCTCGGCGGCGTCGCCCATGAGCGTGCCCATGAGCTGCTGCCGGGCGAGGGGGTCGAGGTCGGCCATCGGCTCGTCCAGCAGGAGCAGGGCGGGCCGCTTGGCCAGGGCGAGCGCCAGGGCGACGCGGGTGCGCTGGCCCCCGGAGAGGGACCGGACCCGGGTGTCCTCCCGGAGCCCGCCGGCTTCGACGATCCGCGCCGCCTTCCCGGCGTCCCAGCGCTCCGGGTTGAGCTCGCGCCCCATGCGCAGGGTCTCGCCGATGGTCAGCTGCGGGTACAGGGGCTTGTCCTGGGCCACGTACGCCGTCGTCGCCCGCGACGCCGACGTACCGATGACGCCCTCGGTCGGCCGCACCAGTCCCGCCGCGAGCGTCAGGAGCGAGGACTTGCCCGCTCCGTTCGGGCCGACGAGGGCGCAGACGCGCCCCTCGGGGAGCCGGAAGGAGCAGTCGCGCAGCGCCCAGGCCCCTCGTCGTCCGTAGCGCAGACCCAGGCCTTCGGCCTCGATCACCATGTCCGTCACGCGTCGTCCCCCTTGAAGTGTGCGTCGAGTACGGCGGTGAAAAGGGCGGCGGCGTCGTCCCGTGCCAGACCCGAGTCACTGGCCCGTCGTGCCCAGTCCGCCAGTTCGGCCCACAGCGGCGAGTCGGCCGGTGCGGCGCCCAGGGACTTTCGGACGAAGGTGCCCAGGCCGCGCCGCGCCTCGACGAGGCCCTCACGTTCCAGCTCCCGGTAGGCCTTGAGGACCGTGTTCGGGTTGATGGCGGTCGCCTCGACGACCTCCCGCGCGGTGGGGAGCTTGTCCCCGGGCACCAACAGGCCCAGGCGCAGGGCCTGTTTGGTCTGCTGGACGATCTGGAGGTACGTGGCCATGCCGCTGCGCCGGTCGATGCGGTATTCCAGCACGCCCCATCACCACCCTTTCACTAATTAAGTAGTGAAAGGGTGGTGCATCGAGCGGACATCTGTCAACCCGTCAGGAGTAGACACTGTCTACTCACGCCTGGTAGACAGTGTCCATGGAATCCGGGAGCCCGCTCCGCGAGCGGTTGATCGACGTCGGGGTGGAACTGGTCACGGCCGAGGGGAGCGGCGCCGTGGGACTGCGGGAGATCGCCCGGCGCGCCGGGGTCTCGCACGGCGCGCCGCGGCGGTACTTCCCCACGCACCGGGCCCTGTTGTCGGCCATCGCCCGGCGCGGGTTCGCCGACCTCGGCGCCCGCTTCGCCGCCGGGGGCGCCGAGGACGCCGCCCCGCGCGAGCGGGTGCGGGTACTGGCGACGGCGTACGTCGGCTACGCGCTGGAGCAGCGGGGCATGTTCGAGCTGATGTTCCGTCACGACCTGCTCGACAGCACGGGGGACGAGCCGTCGGACGGGCCGCGGCTGCGGGAGTCGACCCTGCCCCTGTTCGCCCTGCTCGTCGGTCTCGCCTCCCGGTGCGGGGCGCGGGAGCCCGAGGTGACCGCCGCCGCCCTGTGGGCCAACCTGCACGGACTGGCGCAGCTGTGGGCGTCGGGCAGTCTCCCGCTCGTCCTGGAGGACGGCGCGCGGGCCGGCGTCGACCGGCTCGTGGGCGCCGCCCTGGACGCCCACCTCGGCCCGGAGCCGGCGTGAGGCGGCATCTCGCGCTCCTGGTGAGCGTGAGCGCGGCCATGCTCGTCGCCCTCGACGGCACGGTGCTGATCGTGGTCCAGCCCGCCCTGCGGCGCGACCTCGGGGCGAGCGCGGCGCAGGTGCAGTGGACGAGTACCGCCTACCTGCTCACGGTCGCGGCGTTCCTGGTCATCGCCGGACGTCTGGGCGACCGGTACGGGCACACCCGGCTGCTGCTGACCGGCGTACTGGGGTTCGCGGCGGCCTCGGCGGGGATCGCGCTCGCGCCCGGCGTGGGCTGGGTCATCGCGCTGCGCGCCCTCCAGGGGCTGTTCGGGGCGCTGATGCAGCCCGCCACGCTCGCGCTGCTGCGCCTCGCCTATCCGCCGGAGCGGCTGGCCACGCCGGTGGCGGTGCGGACCGGCGCGATCGGGCTGGCCGCGGCGGCGGGGCCGCTGCTGGGCGGGGTGGTCGTCGCGCAGCTGGGCTGGCGGGCGGTGTTCCTGGTCAACGTGCCGGTGGCCGTGGTCATCGCCGTCCTCGCGGCGGCCGTACGGGTTCCCGCGCCGCCCCGCACCGGGCCGGCTCCGATGGGCGTGGCGGGACCGGCGCTGCTCGCGGCGGCCGTCGCGGCGGCGGTGTACGCGCTGACCGGGGCAGCGGAGCACGGCTGGACTGCCTCGGGAACCCTGCTCGGCTTCGGGGCGGCGGCCGGTCTCGCGGTGCTGTTCGTACGGGGCGAGCGGCGCGGGCCCCGGCCGCTGGTGCCGGCCGCGGTGGCCCGGTCGAGGCCGGTCGCGGCGTCGATGGCGCTGCTGCTGGCCGTGTCGGCCGGGATGTTCGGGGCGCTGTTCACGGCGACGTTCCTGCTCCAGGACGTACGGGGGCTGGACCCGCTGGAGACGGGGCTGCGGGTGCTGCCGATGACCGCGCTGATGGTGGCCGGGGCGCCGGTGGCGGGGGCCGCGCTGCGCCGGCTGGGGCCCCGGTGTACGGCGCTGGCCGGGACGGTGCTGGTGGTGGCCGGGATCGCGGGACTGGGCTCGGGCGGACCGGTGGCGTTCGGGGTGCTGGGCGCCGGGTTCACGGCCGTGATGGTCACCGCGACGGCCTCCGTCGTGGGTGATGCCCCGCCCGGCTACGCGGGGGTCGTGGGCGGGCTCAAGCAGACCGCGATGAACGTGGGTCCGGCCCTCGGGATCGCCGTGGCGGCCGGTACGGGCGCCGGGGCCGCGGGCCCGGCGGCGGCGGACGCCGCCGGCCGGACCCTCGTCGGGCTCGCCGCGCTGGCCGCCGTCGGTCTGCCGGCGGCCGCGGCGCTGCCGGGCCGCGACCGCCCGGCGGCGCCCGGCGCCTCCCGCGGGGCCCGGCCCGG